>JALSGY010000484.1 GCA_026982515.1 Paracoccaceae bacterium | reverse complement strand
GCGCGGGTGATGTCGCCCAGCCCGATCAGGGACAGGACGGCGCGCTCCATCAGATCGCGGTTGTCCGGGTCCTTGGCGAGGGCACGGATGTAATACTGCGAAGCGGCGGCGAAATCGTGCTGCTGCTCGGCACTGCGCGCGGCCAGGTAGGCACCCGCCCCGGTATCGGCAGACGAGGGCACGACCGAGGCCACGGCCGCGGCGATCGACAGGACAAGCGCGCGGATCGGTTTGCGGTAATTCAAGGACGGCACCCCTTCAGGTCGGTCATGGGCGCGAACCTATCCCCTCGCGCCCATGAAAACAATGCACCGGGCCGCCCCGTGCCGGCGACATGACGCAGGCGTTACATGTTGGGATAGTTCGGCCCGTCGCCGCCCTGCGGACAGGTCCAGACGATGTTCTGCGAGGGGTCCTTGATGTCGCAAGTCTTGCAGTGCACGCAGTTCTGGAAGTTGATCACGAAACGGGCCGGTGCGCCATCTTCCTGCACCACCTCATAGACCCCGGCCGGGCAGTAGCGCTGCGCCGGTTCGGCATATTCCGGCAGGTTGATCCGGATTGGAACCTCCGGATCCTTCAGCTTCAGGTGCGGGGGCTGGTTTTCCTCGTGGTTGGTGAAGGAGAACGCCACGTTGGTCAGACGGTCGAAACTGAGGGTTCCGTCGGGCCTGGGGTAGTCGATGGGCTTGTGCTTCGCCGCCGGCTCCGTGGCCTGGGCGTCGGTCTTGCCGTGCTTGAGGGTGCCGAAGGGCGAGAAGCGGAAGATGGTCTGGAACCACATGTCGAACCCGCCCAGGATCAACCCGCCCAACGGGCCGAAACGGCCGTTGAGCGGCGCCACGTTGCGCACCCGGTGCAGATCGCTCCCCACCGGGCCGTTGCGCAGCGCCTCGTCGTAGGATTTCAGCTCGTCGCCGGCGCGCCCGGCCCTGATGGCGGAATGGGCCGCCTCGGCGGCAGCGATGCCCGAGAGCATGGCATTGTGGTTGCCCTTGATGCGCGGCAGGTTGATCAGCCCCGAGGCGCACCCCAGAAGCGCCCCGCCGGGGAAGGCCGATTGCGGGATCGACTGGAAGCCCCCCTTGGCTACGGCGCGGGCCCCGTAGGCCACCCGCTTGCCGCCCTCAAGCATCTTCGCCACCTCCGGGTGATGCTTGAAGCGCTGGAATTCCATGTAAGGGTAGAGATACGGGTTCTTGTAGTTCAGATCGACGATATAGCCGACGAACACCTGGTTGTTCTCGGCATGATACATGAAGGAACCGCCCGAGTTCTTCCATCCCAGTGGCCAGCCCATGGTATGCACCACCAGTCCCTCGCGGTGGTTTTCCGGCTTCACCTCCCATATTTCCTTCAGCCCGATGCCGAATTTCGGCACGTCCGACTTCGCATCGAGCGAAAACTTCTCGATCACCTGCCTGGAAAGAGACCCGCGCGCGCCCTCGGAGAGGAACACATACTTGCCGTGCAGCTCCATCCCCGGTTCGTAGTTCGGCCCCGGCGTGCCGTCGGGGTTCCGCCCGAACTCGCCGGCCACCACGCCCTTCACCTCGCCGTTCTCGCCCCAGACCAGCTCCGAGCAGGCCATGCCGGGGAAGATCTCCACCCCAAGCGCCTCGGCCTCGCCCGCCAGCCAGCGGCAGACATTGCCCATCGAGACGATGTAGCAGCCATGGTTGTTCATCAGCGGCGGCATCAGGAAGTTGGGGATGCGGATGCGCCCGGCCTCGCCGAAGATGTAGAACCTGTCCTTCCTCACCGGCACGGTGACGGGTGCGCCGCGTTCCTTCCAGTCGGGGATCAGCGCATCGAGGCCCGATGTGTCCAGCACCGCGCCCGAGAGGATATGTGCGCCCACCTCCGAGCCCTTCTCCAGCACCACCACGGAAAGATCGGCATCGAGCTGCTTGAGCCGGATCGCAGCCGAAAGCCCGGCCGGGCCCGCACCCACGATCACCACATCGTATTCCATCGACTCGCGTTCAATCTCGGCCATGTTTCCCCTCTTCTTCCGGCACGGGCCGGAATTGCGAAATATCGGTCCCGCCCTCGTTATCGCACGCGTGGCGAAGCGGTCAATCGCGACACGGCGTTACGCCCAGCCACCCGCCCTGCCCGGCGGAAAACCGGCTCCGCCTCGCCGGCGTCGTTCTTTCTCTTGCATTCCGTGGCTCTCTCGGTTCATTTGGCCGCAAGTCGGCGGCCTCTGGCCGTGGCGGGAAATGTTGCGAGTTTCGCAAGGGCTGGCCGAGATACATGGAAAAGATACCGATGACCCGCGCGGGCCATTCCGCGCTGAACGAGGAATTGAAGCAACTCAAGAGCGTCGAGCGCCCGGCCATCATCAGGGCGATTGCCGAGGCGCGCGAGCATGGCGACCTTTCGGAAAACGCCGAGTACCACTCGGCGCGCGAAAAGCAGAGCTTCATCGAGGGCCGCATCAAGGAAATCGAGGGGCTGCTGTCGCTGGCCGAGGTGATCGACCCGGCGAAACTGTCCGGCCCGATCAAGTTCGGCGCCACGGTAACCCTGGTGGACGAGGACACCGAGGAGGAAAAGACCTACCAGATCGTCGGCGAGGCCGAGGCCGACATCGAGGCGGGCAAGCTCAACATCCGCTCGCCGCTGGCACGCGCGCTGATCGGCAAGGAAGAGGGCGACAGCATCGAGGTGCGCACCCCCGGCGGCGAAAAGGCTTACGAGATCGTTTCGGTCAGATACATCTGAGGCATCTGACCGCAGTGCGGAGGCGACGATGGCCGAACCCGGACAGGAAAAGCCGATGGACCTCGGGATCTTCTCGCGCCGCGGCAAGGGCCCGTCGATCACCAGCACCGAACTGATCGCCGGCGCGGCCTCGGCACTGTGGCTGCTTGCGGTGACGCTGTTCTTCGTCTTCGCCTCCGGTGGCGGCGACGAGGCCGGCCCAAAGGCGGACGTGACGCGCTTCGTGATGACTTTCGTCGTCATCTTCCTGCCGGTGGCGCTGATCTGGGTCGCGGCGGCGGCGGCGCGCTCGGCACGGGTGATGCGCGAAGAGGCCGCACGGCTGGAGGCCGCGGTGAACGCCATGCGCCACAGCTACCTGCAGCAGCAGCAATCGGGCGCGGCCCCGCTCGGCCCTTCCTTCGAGAAGAAGCTCGAGGAAATCGCCGCCGCCCAGCGCAAGACCGAAGAGAAGCTGGCCATGTTCATCTCGATCCGCCCCGCGGTGCAGGAGGCCGAGGCCGAACGCAAGGCCGCCCTGCCCGCGGACGAATCCGAGGCCGGGGCCCAGCCCAGCCTCGCCCTGGGCACCCCGGCCGAAACGCTGGCCCCGCCGCTCTCGGTGGCCGATTTCATCCGTGCCCTGAACTTCCCCGACGATCCGGAAGACAAGGAAGGCTTCCGCGCCCTGCGCCGGGCCCTGCAGGACCGCTCGGCCGCGCAGCTGGTGCAGGCCGCCCAGGACGTGCTGACCCTGCTGTCGCAGGATGGCATCTACATGGACGACCTGCGCCCCGACCGGGCACGGCCCGAAATCTGGCGCCGCTTCGCCAAGGGCGAGCGCGGCAAGACAGTGGCCATGCTGGGCGGCATCCGCGATCGCTCGTCGCTGGCGCTGGCCGCCGGGCGGATGCGCCAGGATCCGGTGTTCCGCGACTCGGTGCACCACTTCCTGCGCCGCTTCGACCGCACCTTCTCGGAGTTCGAGAAAACCGCCACCGACGAGGAGATCAACGCCCTGGCCGACACCCGCACCGCCCGCGCCTTCATGCTGCTGGGCCGGGTGACGGGCACCTTCGACTGAACCGTTACAGCCCGAAGCCGGAAAACGGCAGGTAGCGCACCATGTCGCCGGGGCGGATGTGGCGGCCCTCGTCCTCCAGCTCCACCAGCCCGTCGGCCCAGGTGAGTCCCGAGACGCGGCCCGAGCCCTCGCTTTCGTAAACCTCCACCTGTCCGTCGGCCCGCATCCGGGCACGCAGATACTCGCGCCGCCCCGGCCGCTTGCGCTTCTCGAAGGCCGCCGGCAGCTGCAGGGCCACCGGATCGGACCAGCCGGCGCCGGCCAGCCGCGACAGCGCCGGGCGGGCGAAGATCAGCGCGCAGACGAAGGCCGCCACCGGGTTGCCGGGCAGGCCGAATACCGGCACCCCCGCCCACATTCCCAGCGCCAGCGGACGGCCCGGCTTGATCGCCACCCGCCACATGGCAAGCGCGCCGGCCTCCTCCAGCAGGGCCGAGACGTGATCTTCCTCACCGGCCGAGGCCCCGCCACTGGTCAGGATCACGTCCACCCTGTCCGCCGCCTCGTCCAGCACCGCGCGCAGCCGGGCGCGGTCATCGGTCACATGGCCGAGGTCCACCGCCTCATGGCCCCATTTGCGGGCCAGCCCCAGCAGCATCGGGCGGTTGGCATCATAGGTCTTCGAGGGCTCCGCCGTGGCGCCCGGCTCCACGATCTCGTCGCCGGTCGAGAGAATACCCACGCGCAGCGGCTCGTAAACCTCCACCTCGGCGCAGCCCACGGCGGTGAGTAGCGCCAGGTGCTGCGGCCCAAGGTGCTGGCCCGCGCTCAACACGGGCTCTCCCGCCTTCGCATCCTCTCCGGCCGGGCGAACGTTTGCCCCCTTCTTCAGCGGCCCGCTGAAGGCCAGCCGGCCGCCTTCGGCCACCACGTCCTCCTGCATGATGATCGTATCCACCCCGGGCGGGATCAGGGCCCCGGTGAGGATGCGCACCGCGTGGCCTGCGGGCACAGTGCCCTCGAAGGGGGCACCGGCGGCCGAACGGCCCTCCAGCAGCGGCAGGCTTTGCGCCCCCTCGCCGGTGGCGGCATGCGCCAGCCCGTAGCCGTCCACCGCCGAATTGGCATGCGGCGGGTTGGAACGCAGCGCCAACGCATCGGCGGCCAGCACCCGGCCCAGCGCCTGCGCCACAGGCACCGTCCGGCGGCCCACCACCGGATGCAGACTGCCGCGCAGCCGGGTGAGCACCTCGTCCACGGGGGCCCATTCCACCCCGTCGGGCAGGGCGAAACAGTCATCGCGCAGTTTCGGCGGCGTGGAGGGTGCGGCAGGTTCGGCGTGCTGTTGCACCAACCCCGCCTCAACCAGGATGAAATCGGCCACCGCGGCGGTATCGTCGAGATGGAACACCGGAATCTCCAGCCCCTCCAGCGGCACGTCCGAGGCCACCGCGCGCACCGTCGGGTCGCCCGGCGCAATCAGCGGCTTGCCGGTTTCGGCACGGTGGGCCTCCACCTTGGGATGGCCGTCGCGCTTGTATCCCTCGATCAGCACCAGATCGACCGGCGCCAGGCGGGCCAGGAGGCGCTCCAGCGGGGCCTCCTCCTCGGCGCGGTTTTCATGCATCAGCGCCCAGCGGTTGCGCGAGGAGAGCAGCACCTCGGTGGCGCCGGCGGTGCGGTGGCGGTAGCTGTCCTTGCCGGGCTGGTCCACGTCAAAGCTGTGGTGGGCGTGCTTGAGCGTGGAGACGGAAAACCCCCGGCCGGTGATCTCGGCCACCAGCCGCTCCATCAGCCCGGTCTTGCCGGTGTTCTTCCATCCGACGACACCGAAAACCCTCATGTGGTCTGCTCCGCGAATATCCGCCGGGCGCGTTCCAGATCTTCCGGCGTGTTGATGTTGAAGAAGGGATCATGCCCCGAGGTATCGAACAACGCATTGGCCGCGCCGTGGCGGTCCGTCCAGGCCACGACCTTGCGGGTGCCCGCCTGCAGCGCCGCGCGCAGATCCTCGCGCAGCGCCACCGGCCACAGCCCGAAGGTGGGGTGGCGCGCCAGGCCCCGGCGCTCGTCCGGGGTGGCGGCAAGCGCGATCGGCACCCCCTGCACCTCGGCAGCGGCCTGCAGCCGCGCCACCAGATCGGTGGGAAAGAAGGGCGTATCCGCCGCCACGGTGACAATCTGCGCCGCCCCCAGTTCCTGCGCCCAGTCAAGCCCGGCCAGCACCCCGGCCAGCGGCCCGGGAAAACCCGGGATGCTGTCGGGCAGCACCGGCAGGCCGAAAGTCGCAAACCTGGCCGGATCGCCGTTGGCGTTGAGCGCCAGCGGCCCTGCCTGCGGGGCGAGACGGTCGATCACATGGGCCAGCAGCGGGCGGGAGGCCAGTTTCAGCAGGCACTTGTCGCCGCCGCCCATGCGCGTGGCCAGCCCGCCTGCGAGAATCACGCCGGGCACGGCGCTCATCCCTGTGCCCCCTTGCGGCGGTGGCGGCTGTCTTCCTCGGGCACGGCGCCCGGATCGGCATCGCGCACCAGCCGCTCTTCGCCGGAGAGGCACAGAAACCGCCGCCCGCGCATCCGCCCGATCAGGGTGAGCCCCACCTGACGGGCGATCTCCACCCCCCAGGCGGTGAAGCCCGAACGCGAGGCCAGCACGGGGATGCCCATCAGCGCCGTCTTGATCACCATCTCCGAGGTCAGCCGCCCGGTGGTGTAAAGGATCTTGTCCTCCGGGCCGACCCCGTGCGCCAGCATCCAGCCTGCGATCTTGTCCACCGCGTTGTGCCGGCCCACATCCTCCATGTAGACGAGCGGCCGGTCGCGCCGGCACAGGACCGTGCCGTGGATCGCCCCGGCCTCGAGGTAGAGGCTGGGTGTGCGGTTGATCTTGTGCGCCAGTGCATAGAGCCAGCTGGTGCGCAGCTCGGCCCGGGGCAGGCGCAGGCCCTCGATTCCCTCCATCATGTCGCCGAACACCGTACCCACCGCGCAGCCGGAGGTGCGGGTCTTCTTCTCCAGCTTTTCCTCGTAGCTGGTTCGGCTGGCGGTACGCACGACGACGGTGCCGGTTTCCTCATCGTGATCGACGCCGGTGACATCGGACATGTCGCCCAGCATGCCCTGGTTGTGCAGAAACCCCAGCGCCAGGTACTCGGGGTAATCCCCGATGGTCATGGCGGTGACGATCTCGCGGCTGTTGAGGAAGATGGTCAGCGGCCGCTCCTCGACCACAGTGGCGGTGACCGGCGCGCCGGTGTGATCGGTTCCCTCCAGGCGGCGTGAGAGCCCCGGCCGCAGTGGATCGGGTGCGATCAGGTAGTCGCCAGTTTCTTCCGATACGCTCATCCGGCCCCAATCCCACGTGGCAGCGCCAACAGTGGAGCACAGCCCGGCCGCGCCGGCAAGCCTGCCCGCAGCGGCGCGGCGGCGCACTCACATGTTGGGGTTGCGGATCCCGTAGGCCAGGATGAATCCCGAATTGTCATCCGGGTCGTTGTCAAGGAAGGTTTCCGTCTCCACCCCCGGCAGCGCGGCGAAATCGCGCATCAGCACCTTGGGAAACCAGGTGGAGCGGATCGATTCGAACCCCGGCACCCTGGCGAGGATCGTGGTGGTGGAAATTGCGCACATGCCCTTGGGAACCGCCCCGTAGGCCTCGGCCTCGCGGATCGCGATATCCGCCACTTCGCGGCTGACATAGACCTTCTGGGTGACGGTGCGATAGCTCTGGCGGGTGTGGTAATCTATGTAGAAGGCCACCGCCGCATCGCTCATGCCATAGTGCACGTCGTTGCGCTCCGGCAGGTAGGGGTGATACCAGGTGCCGGCCGGGTCGAAGATCACCCGTTGCGAACCGTTGATCAGCAGCGCCGTATGGGCGCCGCCGCCGGTGATGTTGTTGATCACCGTGATCAGGGTGATCGAGGGCGGCTCGTCCGAAACGAACCTGGCCCGCGCGACCTCTTCGTCGGGGGCCCATACCGGTTCGGCGGTGAATGCGCAGCCGGCCAGGAACGCAAGCCCCGCCAGCAGGACCGCATACCTGAACCACCGGCGCAAGCCTGCCCCCTCAGGTCCTGAAGAGGGCAAGGAAGACCAGGATGGCAAGGATGACGAAGACCGTGCGGATCGTCAGCCTGACGAATCCCTCGAAGGTCTTCTCATGTTCGGAGATGTCCATCGAACCTTGCTTGTATTCGGCGTTTTCGGCCATTTTTTCAACCCTGTTCGTGTTCGCGTTCCCGGTTACCTAGCCGATTTTTCGCCATCTGTCACGACCCTGCGGAAGCCGCGAAAGACCCGCGCCCGAACCCTCTTCCCCGGTGCCGCGGCCACCGGCATGCGCCACCGCCCCGGCTGGCGGTTTCAGTGCCTCGATGGTGGTTGGCCCACGCAGTACCCCGTGCACCGCTCACCCCGCCCTGGCCTGCCACATCCATGCGCCATCTTCGCGGAAGCTGCGCTCCACCTTTCCCCGATGCCAGAGATGAACCACATGCGCCATGGCCTCGACAAGGGCCAGGCCGTATTCTCCCTCGCCGATCTCGCGCTTGAAAAGAACGCCGAAGCACTCGGCGGCGGTATGCGGGGCGGCCAGGAACGCCTCCAGCCGCGCCAGCGCCCCGTGGTGGTTGTCGATCAGCTGGCGCATGCGGACCGGCAGCCCGGCAAAGGGCAGCTTGTGTCCGGGCAGCACCAGCTGGCCTTCACTGGCGAATGCCAGCAGCCGCTCGCAGGCCTCCAGCCATTCGCCCACCGGGTCGGCCTCGGGCTCGGTGGCGTAAAGGCCGATGTTGGGCGAGATGGTCGCCAGCAGCTGGTCACCGCCGATCACGAGATCACCCTCCTGCGCCCAGAAAGTGGCGTGCTCGGGGGCATGGCCGTTACCGATGCGCACCACCCAGCGCCGTCCGCCCATCGTGACGGTATCGCCCTCGCGGATACGCCGGTAGCCCAGCGGCATCGGCGCCACCACATCGGCGAAGTTGAACGGGCGTTCGCGGGCTCGGCGTTCGAGAAGTTCCGGCGCCATTCCCGCCGAACGCCAGAAGGCCAGCATCTCTTCGGTGGGCAGCGGCTGTTCGTCCAGCACCAGCATCCGTGCCATCAGCCACGCGGTGCGGGTGGTGAC
>JALSGY010000483.1 GCA_026982515.1 Paracoccaceae bacterium | reverse complement strand
ACGGGCAGGCCATGAGCCCGGCCGAGCTGCTGACCGCGCTCAACGAATATGGCGGGCGGCACGGGATCGGGCGGCTCGATCTGGTGGAAGGGCGCTTCGTGGGGATGAAGTCGCGTGGCATCTATGAAACACCGGGCGGCACCATCCTGCTGGAAGCGCACCGCGGCATGGAGCAGATCACCCTCGACCGGGGCGCGGCCCATCTCAAGGATGAACTGATGCCGCGCTATGCGGAGCTGATCTACAACGGCTTCTGGTTCAGCCCCGAGCGCGAGATGCTGCAGGCCGCGATCGACCGCAGCCAGGAGCACGTGACCGGCACGGTGCGGGTGAAGCTCTACAAGGGGTTGGCGCGCACGGTGGGCCGGTGGTCCGAGCACAGCCTGTATTCGGAAGAGCACGTGACCTTCGAGGACGATGCCGGAGCCTATGACCAGAAGGACGCGGCCGGGTTCATCAGGCTGAACGCCCTGCGGCTGCGGCTGCTGGCGATGCGGGATAGGCGGGTGAAATAGGTAGCCGGGGGCGCTGCCCCCGGACCCCCGGAGTATTTCCTGACAGAAGAAGGCGGCGCATGGCAGAACGCCACCGTCGTGCCCCTTGCAGTTTGGCATTCGTTGGCCTATATCCCTCTCGACAGCGGCGCTTCGGCTTCCACCCCCGAGGCTCCACCGGAAAGTTTCACGGGCCGCGCGCCCGTTTTTTTGTGCCCGAGAGGCATTGCCGCATGAATGATCTTGTTGCCAAAGCCGCGATCGACCGTCGCCTGGCCGATATCGTCCGCCCCGTGATCGAGGGAATGGGCTTCGAGCTGGTGCGGGTCCGGCTGATGGGCGGCAAGAGCCGCACCGTGCAGATCATGGCCGAGCGGCCCGGCGGGGGCATCGAGGTGGACGACTGCGCCGAGATTTCCACCGCCGTGGGGGCGGTGCTCGATGTGGAAGATCCGATCGAGGAGAATTACACGCTGGAGGTTTCCAGCCCCGGCATCGACAGGCCGCTGACCCGGCTGAAGGATTTCGAAGCGTGGAAGGGTTATCTGGCCAAGGTGGAGACCACCGAGCTGATCGACGGCCGCCGCCGCTTCAAGGGCGTGCTGGCGGGGGTCGAGGGCGACGAGGTGCTGATCGAGATCGAGGAAGGCATCATCGGGCTGAGGTTCGACTGGCTGTCGGACGCCAAGCTCGTGCTGACCGATGATCTGATCCGCGAGATGCTGCGCCAGCGCAAGGCGGCCGGCGTGATCGACGAAAGCAAGTTCGACAAGATTGAAACAGACCGATCCGGTTCTGAGGAGGACTGAAGACATGGCAATCACATCCGCAAACCAGCTGGAGCTTCTGCAGACCGCGGAGGCCGTGGCGCGGGAGAAGATGATCGACCCGGAGCTGGTGATCGAGGCGATGGAAGAAAGCCTCGCGCGGGCCGCCAAGAGCCGCTACGGCTCTGAGATGGATATCCGGGTGAAGATCGACCGCAAGACCGGCCGGGCGACCTTCACCCGGGTGCGCACCGTGGTCGAGGATGACGAGCTGGAGAATCATCAGGCTCAGCTTACCGTGGAGCAGGCCAGGCAGTATCTGGAGGATCCGAAGGTCGGCGACACCATCGTCGACGAGGTGCCGCCGGTGGAGATGGGGCGGATCGCGGCGCAGAGCGCCAAGCAGGTGATCCTGCAGAAGGTGCGCGAGGCCGAGCGCGACCGCCAGTACGAGGAATTCAAGGATCGCGTCGGCACCATCGTCAACGGTGTGGTCAAGCGCGAGGAATACGGCAACGTCATCGTCGATGTGGGCGTGGGCGAGGCGATCCTGCGCCGCAACGAGAAGATCGGCCGCGAGAGCTATCGCCCCAACGACCGCATCCGTGCCTATGTCAAGGATGTGCGCCGCGAGCAGCGGGGGCCGCAGATCTTCCTGTCGCGCACCGCGCCGGAGTTCATGGCCGAGCTGTTCAAGATGGAAGTGCCCGAGATCTACGACGGCATCATCGAGATCAAGGCGGTGGCGCGCGATCCGGGCAGCCGCGCCAAGATCGCGGTGATCAGCCATGACAGCTCCATCGATCCGGTGGGCGCCTGCGTCGGCATGCGCGGCTCGCGCGTGCAGGCGGTGGTGAACGAGCTGCAGGGCGAGAAGATCGACATCATCCCCTGGAACGAGGACGCGCCGACCTTCCTGGTGAACGCGCTCCAGCCGGCCGAGGTGACCAAGGTTGTGCTCGACGAGGATGCCGGCAAGATCGAGGTTGTCGTGCCCGACGATCAGCTTTCTCTGGCGATCGGCCGGCGCGGCCAGAACGTGCGCCTGGCCAGCCAGCTGACCGGGCTGGATATCGACATCCTGACCGAGGAAGAGGAAAGCAAGCGCCGCCAGGCCGAATTCGAGGAGCGCACCAGACTGTTCATGGAGACCCTCGACCTGGACGAGTTCTTTGCCCAGCTGCTGGTGGCCGAGGGCTTCTCTTCGCTGGAAGAGGTGGCCTATGTGGATATTGATGAACTGCTGGTGATCGACGGCATCGACGAGGACACCGCCAAGGAGCTGCAGGCGCGCGCCCGCGACTATCTGGACGAGCAGAACCGCAAGGCGCTGGAACGTGCGCGTGAGCTTGGGGTCGATGACAGCCTGATCGGCTTTGACGGACTGACGCCGCAGATGCTCGAGGCGCTGGCCGAGGACGGGATCAAGACGCTGGAAGATTTCGCCACCTGCGCCGACTGGGAGCTGGCCGGCGGCTGGACGACGGTGGACGGCGAGCGCGTCAAGGACGAGGGCATTCTCGAGAAGTTCGACGTCAGCCTCGAAGAGGCTCAGAACCTGGTAATGACGGCGCGGGTGCAGCTGGGCTGGGTGGATCCGGCCGATCTGGAGGCGAAAGAGGGCGAAGAGGAAGGCGAAGGCGCCGAGTCCGAGGCCGAAACTGAAGCCGAGCCGGAGGCCGGGGCCTGATCGCGGGCCCGGAGGCGCCCGTGACCCGCGGTGGCAGAAAGAAGGAGCGGACCGGTCCCGAGCGGCGGTGCATCGTCACCGGCGAGACCGGGCCGAAGGCGGGGCTGGTGCGTTTCGTGGTGGGGCCGGAGGGGCAGATCGTTCCGGACGTGCTTGAAAAGCTGCCGGGGCGGGGCATATGGGTGACAGCTGATCGCGGCGCCATCGAGAAGGCGGCGGCCAAAGGCTTGTTCGCCCGGGCCGCGAAACGCGCGGTGACGGCGCCCGACGATCTGGCCGACCGGGTGGAGCGGCAGATTGCCCGCCATCTCGTGGAGCTGATTTCGATCGCCCGCAAGTCGGGGGCGGCGGTGGCTGGGTTCGAGAAGGTGAAGAGCTGGCTGGCCGCGGGCCGCGCGAAAGTGCTGCTGCAGGCCTCGGATGGCTCCGAGCGGGGCAAGGGCAAGCTGTGGACCCCTGAGGGGGGCCGCTATTTCGACATACTCACCTCTGCCGAATTGGGTTTGGCATTCGGGCGGGAAAGTGTGATACATGGCGCGCTTGCGTCTGGTGGACTCGGCAGCCGTGTTGTAGAGGAAGCAACGCGGCTTTCGGGCTTGCGGAAAAACGGCGGTGGCTTGGCCACCGGAAAGGGTAAGAAGACCGAATGAGCGATAGTGACGGCAAAAAACCTCTCGGCCTGCGTGGCGGCCCGCGATCGGGTCAGGTGAAGCAGAGCTTCAGCCACGGCAGGACGAAGAACGTTGTTGTTGAGACGAAGCGCAAGCGCGTGATCGTGCCCAAGCCGGGCGCGGCTCCCGCTGCCAAGTCCGCCTCGCCGTCCGCGCCCTCTCCTGCTCAGCAGAAGAAACGCCCTGCCGGCCTGTCCGAGGCCGAGATGGAGCGCCGGCTGAAGGCGCTGAAGATCGCCAGGGCGCGCGAGGCCGAGGAGGCCGCGGCGCGCGAGGCCGAGGAGCGCCGCCGCCAGGAAGAACGTGAACGCCGCCGCGCAGAGGCCGAGGCGAAGGAACGCGAAGAACGCGAGCGCCAGGAGCGCGCTCGCCAGAAGGCGGAGGAAGAAGAGCGCAAGAAGCGCGAAGCCGAAACCAGGCCGCAGAAGGCCGCGGCGGCCGAGGCCCCGGCCCGGCCGGCCCCTTCGCGCCCGGCTGCCAAGCCCGCCACGCCCCCCCGCAAGACCGACCGCGAACGTGACAGCCGCCGCGAGACCAAGGGCAAGGGATCTCGTGACGAAGGCCGGCGCTCGGGCAAGCTGACCCTGAACCAGGCGCTTTCGGGCGGCGACGGGCGGCAGCGCTCGCTGGCGGCGATGAAGCGCAAGCAGGAGCGCGCCCGTCAGAAGGCGATGGGCGGCACGCAGGAGCGCGAGAAGGTCGTGCGCGACGTGCAGGTGCCCGAGACCATCGTCGTGCAGGAGCTTGCCAACCGCATGGCCGAACGTGTGGCCGATGTGGTCAAGGCGCTGATGAACATGGGGCTCATGGTTACCCAGAACCAGTCGATCGATGCCGACACGGCAGAACTGATCGTCGAGGAGTTCGGCCATCGGGTGGTGCGGGTTTCCGATTCGGATGTCGAGGATGTCATCAAGGCCGAAGAGGACAAGCCCGAAGATCTGCAGCCCCGCCCGCCTGTCATCACCGTGATGGGCCATGTGGACCACGGCAAGACGTCGCTTCTGGATGCGATCCGCAACACCAAGGTCACGGCTGGCGAAGCCGGGGGCATCACCCAGCATATCGGCGCCTATCAGGTTGAAACGAAGGACGGTCAGGTGCTGACCTTCCTGGATACGCCCGGCCATGCGGCCTTTACCTCGATGCGGGCGCGCGGGGCGCAGGTGACGGATATCGTGGTGCTGGTGGTGGCCGCCGATGATGCGGTGATGCCGCAGACTGTGGAGGCCATCAACCACGCCAAGGCGGCCGGGGTGCCGATGATCGTTGCGATCAACAAGATCGACAAGCCCGAGGCCGACCCGGACAAGGTGCGCACCGATCTTCTGCAGCACGAGGTGATCGTCGAGAAGCTTTCGGGCGAGGTTCAGGATGTCGAGGTTTCGGCGCTGACCGGCCAGGGGCTGGACGATCTGCTGGAGGCCATCGCGCTGCAGGCCGAACTTCTGGAGTTGAAGGCCAACCCCAACCGCGCCGCACAGGGCGCCGTGATCGAGGCCCAGCTGGATGTCGGGCGCGGGCCGGTGGCCACGGTTCTGGTCCAGAACGGCACCCTGCACCAGGGCGACATCTTCGTCGTGGGCGAGCAGTGGGGCAAGGTGCGGGCCCTGATCAACGACAAGGGCGAACGCGTGAAGGAGGCCGGGCCGTCGGTTCCGGTCGAGGTTCTGGGCCTGAGCGGCACGCCCGAGGCGGGCGATGTGCTCAATGTGGTCGATACCGAGGCCCAGGCGCGCGAGATCGCGGAATATCGCCACGAGAAGGCCAAGGAAAAGCGCGCCGCCGCCGGCGCCGCGACCACGCTTGAGCAACTCATGGCCAAGGCCAAGGCCGACGAGAACGTCGCCGAACTGCCGATTGTGGTGAAGGCCGACGTGCAGGGTTCGGCCGAGGCGATCGTGCAGGCGATGGAGAAGATCGGCAACGAGGAGGTGCGCGTGCGCGTGCTTCACTCTGGCGTGGGCGCGATCACCGAATCCGATATCCGGCTGGCGGAAGCTTCCGGCGCGCCGGTGATCGGTTTCAACGTGCGGGCCAATGCCGCGGCACGGAAGGTTGCCAACCAGAAGGGCGTGGAAATTCGCTATTACTCGGTGATCTACGATCTGGTGGATGACGTGAAGGCCGCCGCCTCGGGCCTGCTCAAGGCGGAAGTGCGCGAGAAGTTTATCGGCTACGCCGAAATCAAGGAAGTGTTCAAGGTGACCGGTGTCGGCAAGGTCGCGGGCTGTCTCGTGACCGAAGGCGTGGCCCGGCGTTCGGCCGGCGTGCGCCTGCTGCGCGACAACGTGGTGATCCACGAGGGCACGCTGAAGACGCTGAAGCGTTTCAAGGACGAGGTTGCCGAGGTGCAATCCGGCCAGGAATGCGGGATGGCCTTTGACAATTACGACGACATCCGCCCCGGCGACGTGATCGAGATCTTCGAACGCGAAGAGGTGGAGCGCAAGCTCGACTGATTGCAAGGTCCCCGGCGAGGGCGCTGCTTCTCCCGCTGCGCAAGGGCGCCGGCCCGGATCGCGCGGGGCTCAGCCGGCGGTTCTGGTGGTAACCGGAAAGCCCGCAAACAGCCTCTTTCCGACCCGGACGATGATCTTTCCGTTGTCGAGACGGCGCACGAACGTCCCCTGGACGTAAACGCGGCTTCCCATGAGTATCGTTTTCAGCATTGAAACTCATCCCCCGAAAGTTTCACCCGCAATCATAGGCGAAACCGGCAAAATGCGCCAGAGGTCGTGAGCGTTTGGGCACCGGAAGGCGGAGGATTGCCGTTTTTCGGGCAAATGAGGGGAGGCCCTACAGCCAGTCGCGCAGGATCGGGATCAGGGGCAGATCTGCGGGCGGCATCGGGTAATCGCGCAGCCGGTTCACCGGTACCCACTTGAGCGCCTGCCCCTCCCTGCCGCGGGCGATGCCCTCCCATTTGCGGCAGGCAAACAGGGGCATCAGGAGGTGGAAATCATCATAGCTGTGGCTGGCAAAGCTGAGCGGGGCCAGGCAGCTGGCCCAGGTGTCAATCCCCAGTTCTTCGCGCAACTCGCGGATCAGCGCTTCTTCGGGCGTTTCGCCGGGCTCGATCTTGCCGCCGGGAAATTCCCACAGCCCGGCCATCTGCTTGCCTTCCGGGCGGCGGGTCAGCAGCACCCTGCCGTCGCGGTCGATCAGGGCCACCGCCGCCACCAGCACCATCTTCATGAGCGATAATCCGCGTTGATTTCGATGTAGCGGTGGGTGAGGTCGCAGGTCCAGACCACGGCCCGGCCTTCGCCAAGGCCAAGGTCGATGCCGATGACCAGCTCCTGACGTTTCATGTAGGCTGCGCCGTCTTCCTCGGTGTAGCTGGCGGCCACCCAGCCCTTCTCGGCCACCAGGATGTCGCCCAGCCGGATGGACAGCCGGTCGCGATCGGCCACGGCGCCGGACTTGCCCACGGCCATGACGATGCGCCCCCAGTTCGGATCTTCGCCGGCGATGGCCGTCTTGACCAGCGGCGAGTTGGCCACCGACATCGCCACCTTGCGGGCGTCCTCCTCGCTGGCGGCGCCGCTTACCCGGATCTCCACGAACTTGCTGGCCCCTTCGCCGTCGCGCACCACCTGGTGGGCGAGATCCAGCATGACCTCATGCAGTGCGCCGTGGAAGGCGCGGCCTGCGGGCGAATCGGCGCGTTCGATCCTGGGGGCGTCGGCAGTGCCGGTGGCCGCTACCAGCAGGGTGTCGGAAGTGGAGGTATCGCTGTCGACGGTGATGCAGTTGAAGGTGGTTCGCGTGGAGGTCGAGACCATATGCTGCAGGACCGGCTGATCGATCCGGGCATCGGTGAAGATGTAGACCAGCATGGTGGCCATGTCGGGGGCGATCATCCCCGAGCCCTTGGCGATGCCGGCAATGCGGATGGTGCCGCCGCCCAGATCCAGCTGCGTTCCGGCACCCTTGGGGAAGGTGTCGGTTGTCATGATGGCGCGGGCGGCATCTTCGGCGCGGTCAGGGGCGAGAGCGGCTTTCAGCCTGTCCAGTACCGCGAGAATGCGATCGTGCGGCAGGGGCTCGCCGATGACGCCGGTGGAAGAGGTGAAGACCCTGGCCGGATCGATGGAAAGAAGATCTGCCACGGCGCCGGTAAGGGCCCGGACGGAGGCCGATCCGTAGCTGCCGGTAAAGGCATTGGCATTGCCGGAATTGACTAGGATGGCCGCCCCGCCCAGGGCGGGATGGCCGATCTTGGATTCGCAATCGAGCACCGGCGCGGCGCGGGTGGCGGAGCGGGTGAACGCGCCGGCGATGACCGTGCCGGGCGCCAGTTCGGCAAGCATCACGTCATCCCGGCCGCTGTAACGGACCCCGGCCCGGGCCGTGGCAAGGCGCACTCCGCCGATCACCGGCAGGGCCGGAAAGCCGCCCCTGGGGGCCAGGGGAGAGATCTGCGATCCGCCGCTGCCCGCGGTGGGCGATTCCTTCCCGCTCATTTCCGCACCTGCCGGCCGCTCAGCGAATGAGATCGAGGTTGCGCAGCAGGGACGGATCGATCCCCGAGACATCCGGGCGCTGGATGTCGGCCTTGGCGGTCAGTTCCTGCAGCCTTGCCTCGATCGTCCTTTGCTGCAGCTCGTCAAGCAGGCTCTGGCGCACCTCGTCCAGGGTCGGCCTGGCGGCGTTGCGTGTCTCGTTGAGCCTGATCACATGCCAGCCGAACTGGGTTTGCACCGGCCCGGAGATCTCGCCGGGTTTCATGGCCACGACGGCCTCCTCGAAGGGGGCGACCATGGTGCCCTTGCCGAACCAGCCCAGTGCGCCGCCGTTGGGGCCGGAGGGACCGGTGGATCTTTCGCGGGCAAGCTCGGCGAAGTCGGCGCCGGCTTCGAGCTCGGCAATCACCGCCCGGGCCTCTTCTTCGGTTTCCAGCAGGATGTGCGAGGCGTTGTATTCGGTACCGGGATCGGCATTGGCGAAACGCTCGTCATAGAGGGCCTGCAGCGCCTCGTCGGTGGCGGCGGCCGAGACGAGCTCTTCCATGGCAAGGCTGGCCAGAAGCGCGCGCCGGTCGTTTTCCAGCTGGAGCTCGACGCTCCTGGGTGCCGGGTTGATGGTTTCGGCCAGCAGGCTCTGCTGGATGAGCTGCTCGAGGATTCCCTGGAACAGCACGTCGTCGGGCAGCTGCTTGTACTGCTCGGGCAGGGAGTCGAGCATGGCGATCATGTGACCCAGGGTGATGTCGTTTCCGTTCACGGAAGCGACGATG
>JALSGY010000482.1 GCA_026982515.1 Paracoccaceae bacterium | reverse complement strand
CCAGCGATTACAGTTTTTCCTCAGCCTCGGCTGCAGCCGCCACCGTGATCGGCGCGAGCGCAAACGGACGCATTCTCTGGAAACTGCCGGATGGTCAGACATACGCGGACTGGGAGGCAAGCCAAGACGCGACGGGTGGCATGTCTGATCAGGCTTGACGTCACCGATTGCGCCCAAGGTCCGACCCGTTTCGGCAAAGCTTCACCCCACCTTCGCACCCCAGAACGTCGTATGATCCGCCGCAAAATACCCGTCCGCCGCGCGGAAATACCCCTGCAATTCAACGGTATCGCCGGCGGCCAGCGGCACCATGGTTTGCAGCCAGAGCGCGGTGGCGAGCGACTTGTGCGAACTGGACACCTCGCCGAACGAGCCCCGGATTTCGGTCGTGCCGTTCAGGACGAGACGCCCCCGCATCCGGGCCGAGGTGCTCGAATTCACCTTGTAAAGCAGGCTCGCGCCGAAGAGGTAGGTGCCGGCAACCGGCGCAGTGAAGAGATTGGTTGCGGGGTCGAAGGCGCCCTGGTCATTGGCCTCGACCGTGTTGATGCCGATCTTCGTCCAGGTGGTGAGCGCGACGTAGTTGTCGTAGTTCGTATAGGCCTTGAACCGTGGCAGTCGGGGCTGGTCGGCGATGCCGGTGGCACGGTCGACAGAGACTGCATCAAGCCAGGCTGTGCCGTCGGGGCTCACCTTCAGGGTCAGGTCGTCGGACCCGATGAGGCCAAGCTCGGCCCGGCCGGAAAACCCCGACTGAAGCAGGAATGACAGAACGCCGGCGGTATTTTCCTTGTTGAGGGTGAGACGCAGATCGCCGTTGCCGCCTTCGGCCGCCGTGAGTGCGGTCCAGAGCGCCCCGTTCAGCTTGGCCGCGAATGGGTTGGCGGCATCGGCGGTGGTGCCAAGACCCAGCCGGGTCAGGTCTTGCAGGGCATCCGGTGTCACGCCGATCCATGTCGCGCCATCGAAGACCAGCAGAACCGCCTCGTCCTCGACCCAGACCCGCCAGCCCGATTGCGGGGACAGTCGCAGCCATGCGCCACCCGAAAACAGCGCCACGTCGCCGTCCCAGCCGGCCCATGCGCCTGTGGCACCGGCGGCGACGATGTAGCGGTCTCCCTCGGCGGGGCTGACCGGTGGCGCGGCGAGATTCCGGTCCTTCACGGAAAGCTGCACGAGGCCATCGAGCAGATCGAGCGCTGCGTTGTGGGTGACGTGCTTCTGCGCCTGCGCGGAGGCGATGTAGGGGAGAGAGATGTTCGGGGTGGTCATGGGAGCCTCATGTGATGGAGAGGGTGGTCTCGGCAGGCATGCCCCGGCCGAGCGAGGGCGAGATCTGGGCCACGCGAATGGTCATCGCGGCACCCGGCGCGAGCGTTGCGCCCCAGTCGGCGATCTGGTCGGCGGTGCTGTACGTGGTCGTTGTTGTTCCCGCCGTCAGCGTCCGCTTCACGGTCGCGCCGTCGAGAATGTCGATCGCCCAGGCCTCCGGCTGGTCGAGGAGCGGCACCTCGGTCGCCTCCCAGCTGTCAGCGGCCGGCTCGCGGGAGCGGCGGGTCCAGGCGAGGGTGATGTCGCCCGTGGGCTCGGCCTTCGCCCCGAGATGCACGGGCGCGAAGGGCCGGAGCGAGGCGCCCGATGACGTGAGCGACAGCGTTGTATAACTCGGGTCCGACACGGGCCGGGTGGCCGGCCCCACGGCGAGGTTCCATGGCAAGCCGATCTCGCCCGCAGTGAAGGGCAGTTCGGTGACGGCCGCATCGAGCACCACGACCCGCGCCCCTGTCGGGGCTGGGTTGCCAATCGCGGCTTCCGTGCCCCGCTGCCCACGCAGGAGCGTGGTCAGGCGATAGCGGCCGGGGGCGACCAGCGCCACGTCGCGGGCCTGCAGGATTTCCCAGCTTCCGGGGGCGCTTTCGACGGCGAAGGCGTTGGCCCCGGCAAAGAGCTGCAGATCAGTGACGCTTTCGAGTTGCCCCCAGGGGAGGTCGATCTCCAGCACCGCCCCACGATCCCAGCGCCATGTTGGTCCGGTGGGCAAATCGCTGACCAGCGTTCCGATCCGCGCCCGACGGGTGATCGTGGCGAAGCTCGCCCAGCCCGAAGTCTCGGGACTGCGCAGCACCGCGACCGTTCCCGGCCAGGAATCGGCATCGACGGCAATGAGCGGCCGAGGTGGCGTGTGGGTGCTGGTGAGTTGCGGCAGGTCGAGGATGGCCACCTCGGGCGCGCCGAGTGGCACGGAGCGGGCCACCGCCGCTGCGCGCTGCGCCCCCGGCGGCAGGTCATGGACCTCGCGGTCCTGCCGGATCGCCTCGATGCGGCGGGCGAGCCCGTCGGCAATGCGGGTGAGGCGGAACTCGGTGGCAGTGCCGTCGGTGAACGACACCACATCGCCCGGATCGAGCGCGAGGCGCGAGGGCGGCAGGGTGAAGCTCGCCCTCTCGCGTCCCGTCCACGCCTCCATCAGCGCCCGGCGGCAACGACGCTCGGCATCTTCGGGCGCGACGGCCACGGGGAAGCTCTCGGCGCTGACGCGCACCGCGCCGGTGGTGATGCGGCGGGCCTCGACGAGGGCGCTGTCATAGCCCTCGTCGGCGCGCGCGACGCTCCAGCGCAGGACCTGCGGAAGCTCGGTCTCCTGGCCGCGGCTGCGCTCGATGTCCTCGCCGTTGCCTGCGACCAGATCATCCGGCGTGATGGTGGCGACCGGAGCCGTCCCTCGCATGCGGAAGCGGATCACGCCTTCGCTTTCGACCGCATCGAAGCCGAAGTGGCGGGCAAGCATGGAGATCGTGGTGCGCGGGCTCTCGATGGCGGGGATCATGAGCCCCTCCACTGCACCCCAGAGGCCGGAGACGTCTATATGGGCTGCATCCATTCCGGCGGCGAGGCAGAGGTGGCGCACGAGCGCGGCGAGCGACACCGCGCCGAGCCGCCCCGTCAGCCAATGGCCCAGTTGCCAGTTGGCCCCGTCGGACCAGACGTCGGTGAGCGCCGGGAAGAACGGATGCGGGCGGGCGTCCCAGGTCCAGGCGGCGCATTCGGACGTGTCGATCATCGGCAGGCCGGTGGGGCTGGACACCGGGTTGTTCACCGGATCGGCCCAATAGAGCACCGTGGCCTCGAGACAGGCCCGCTGGATGGCATCGTCGCGCCAGCCCCGCGAGAAATACGGCGCCGCGCTTTCCGAGGACTTGGGATCATAGAAGACGTTGGGCTGGTTCGTGCCGCGGTCGATGGCCGGGCAACCGAACTCGGTGAAGCGGATGGGCTTGGACTGGGGTATCCAGCCGGTGGTGGACTGGCCGACCGGCAATACCTCGACACCATGGACCACGATGTCTTCGCCCAAAGTGGCGGAGCGCGGCCCGATGCGAAACCCCGCCGAGCCGGGAATCCCTGCTGTCACTTCCAGCGTGATCTTCCACAGCCCCGGCGAGACTTCGGCCTGGCTGGTGGCGTCGATCGTGTGGGCCCCCGGCGCGGTGCTTTCCCAACCGCCGGTGGCACCGAAGTAGGAAGCATGCTCGGCACCGGTGCCAAGCGCGAAATAGAGCGCGAATTCGCCCGAGGTGCCGGGTGCCACGAAGGCGGTGATCCGGACCCGGTCCCCGGCGGCAAGGGTCTGGTATCCGGGCGTGGCGCCGTGCCAGGTTGCACCATCGGAGGCGATGCGGGCGGGTGAGCCGAAGGGTCCGAATGTGCCGGTCGTGGGCGTGATCGCCACGGTGGAGGGGTTCGGGTCATAGCTTGCCACATCCGCGGCATTGGCGAAGAACCCGGTCCGCACGCCGCCCGGGCGGTCATGATGCGGGTTCGACCACCAGTTCCGGATATCCTTGAAGCGGAAGGTCCACGGCTCGTTGTAGAAGCCATCCGTGATCGGCGTGCGGTTCTGCGCGTCCCGGTCGGCATCGCTCTCATAGAACCAGTCGAACCCCTCGCCGCCGGCGATGCTGGCCTGCAGATAGCTGCGGTCGTAGATGGCGGGCCATCCGGCCTGCGCGTCGACATGCTCGAAGCCGTCCCGCCAGTCGGAAAGCGGCATGTAGTTGTCGATCCCGATGAAATCGACATTCCCGTCCGCCCAGAGCGGGTCGAGGTGGAAGAGCACGTCGCCCGAGCCATCGCTCGGCTGATGGCCGAAATACTCGCTCCAGTCGGCGGCGTAGCTGATCTTCGTGCCGGCGCCGAGGATCGCGCGCACATCGGCGGCGAGGCTCTGAAGCTGCGCCACCGCCGGATAGCTCGTCGCGCTGTCGCGGATGGTGGTGAGGCCACGCAGCTCGGAACCGATCAGGAAGGCGTCCACGCCGCCGGCGGCGGCGCATAGATGCGCATAATGCAGGATCATCCGCCGCCAGCCCCAGTCAGCGCCGCCGGTCCAGGAGACGGTCTCGCCCGAGACGGCGAAGTCGGAGATCTGCGCATTGCCGAAGAAAGCCGCGACCTGCGATGCCGCCGTTGCCGTCTTGTCCACCGTGCCCGCAAAGCCCGCCGCCGGCGAACAGGTGATCCGCCCGCGCCATGGCAGCGCCGGCTGGCCGATCGTGGCGGCGTTGTCGCTGTAGGGATCGGGCAGCGTGTTGCCCTCGGGCACATCCATCAGCAGGAAGGGGTAGAAGGTCACCCTGTAGCCGCGCGCCTTCAGTTCCCTGATCGCCTGCACCACCGCCGCGTCGCTCGGCGTGCCGCCATAAACGGGTCGGCCCTCGGCGTCGGTCGAGACAAGATGCGCCGAGGCGCGATCCACGCCGTTCACCTGCCAGACCTGCGGCGTGGTGGTCTTGGTGGTGGTCTCCACGCCCGGCCGGATTGCGCAGTTGCCCGCGCGCAGATCGTCGCCGAACCAGGCCACCACGAGGCTGACGCTCTCCACCCCCGGCGCCAGCGCCTCGAGCCGGTCGAGGGAGACCAGAAAGTCGGCCCGGTCGGTCTCGGCGTGCACGTTTTCCGGCGTCGTCTTAGCGCCTTCGGTCCGCATCACCGGCTCGGTGGCGTAGACGAACTCGCCCGCGCCGGGGATCATCGTGACCGCCCGGATCGCCCCCTCTGCGGTGTCGGGGTCGGCCAAGGGCCGGAAGACCTCGAAGGAAAGCTGTGGGATGCGGTTGCCGAAGGGGGTGAGATCGAGTTCCTCGAACACCACGTAAGCCGTGCCGCGATAGGCCGGTGCGCCCTCGGCCCCCATCTTCGCGGCGATCCAGGGATCGGCGACCTGCGCCTCGTCCCCCGGATACCAGCGCCAGGTGACGGTGGAGGTGTCCAGAAGCTCGCCATCAGCCCAGATGCGGCCGATGCCGGTGATCGGCCCTTCGCAAAGCGCGACCGCAAAGGAGGCGGAGTAGGAATATTCGGTCGTCGTGACCTTCGGTCCGCCGCCCTTGCCGCCGCCCTGGGTGATGGTGTTGACATGCTCGGTGAAGTCGGTGGCCCAAAGGATGTTGCCGCCAAGGCGCATGCGCCCGAAGAGGCGCGGGATCGTGGTGCCCTCGGTGGCCGAGGTGACGCGCAAGCTGTCGAGCCTTGCGCCCTCGTAGCGCTGGTCGGGCTGGAGCGAGCCGACGATCCAGCTGTCCACGACCGAGCCGGCCATGGTCCCGATCGCCCCGCCGATGGTGGCGGCGGAAATGCCCAGGATGCCGCCGCCGATCGAGGCGCCGATGGCCTGACCGGCCAGACCGAGCACGAGGGTCGCCATCAGCGCCTCCGGGGTTGGGGATAGAGAAAGGCGAAGGCCAGACGCCGCCGCCAGGACCGGGTGAAGGGTTCCTCGATCACGCCCAGCCGTTCGCGGGCATGGATGAGGGTGCCGGTGTCGGAGAGGATGCCGACATGCTTGGCAATGGCCCGTTCGCGCATGCGAAACAGCACGAGCGCGCCGGGCGGCGGATCATGCCTCCCCACCTCGATCATGCAGCTACGGGCGCCGTCCGCCAGCACCTCGACTGGCCCAGCCTCGCCCCAGTCGCGGCTATAGGGCGGGATCGGGAACGGCTCAGGCCCCACCACCTCGCGCCAGACACCGCGCGCAAGCCCGAGGCAGTCGCAGCCGACGCCCCTGACGCTTTGCTGGTCGTGATAGGGAGTTCCAACCCAGGCGCGTGCGGCCGCGATCACGGGCTGAGGACCGGCCATGGCTCTCGTGCATCGCGACGCGATGCACTGCCGCCCGTCGTTTCCATTCGAAACGACGTTCACAGCACGCTCCCGTCATTGGCCCGGCCTTGGGAGGCGTAGCGCAGCACGGTGTCATTGCCGGGGATATGCGGGAAACCCCGGAAGTTGGCGGTGTTGGCGAAGCGGTCACGGCAGGTGGCGAAGGCCTTGTCGCAGCCGGCGCGGATGGTGAAGGCGTCGCTCAAAGCGATGGTGGATGCTGGCGGCTCCAGCAGCGTGATGACAGCCTCGCCTGTGGTGGCGATCTCGTGGCGCTCCACCTCCACGCGGTGCCCGGCATTGCCGCCCGTGTCCCAGGTCAGCGTGCCGAAGGTGAAGAGCCCCGCGGCGAAGCCCGAGAGCCCTGAAGCCGAGAAGGCACGGTCGCGCAGCAACACCGCGACCGTGCCCATGCCCTTCCAGGCCGGGTTTTCGAGGTCGATCCCGCAGCGCGTATCGCCCAGCACCGCGTCGCAACCGGCCTGAAAGCTCCGCCCCACCGGCTGGTCGAGCAGATAGGCGAGCGAGCGCATCTCGGCGGTGAAGGCCACCCGCCCGCGCCGGATCTCGCCGATCTCACCCCGGCGCATGAGCACCCGCTGGGTGGTATCCGCCCAGTTCACCCGCCAGACCTCGACCGCCGCGCCGTCCCAGAGCCCCGCGGCAATGTCGGCCTCGGTGATGGCGCCGGAATGCAGCACGCCTTCCGCATCCTGCGCGTCCACCGCGAGATCGCCCGAGGCGCGCAGCTCGGAGGCCGCAAACCCGCTCTCCGGCTCGAAGCTGGTGCCATCGAAGCTGAGCGTTCGGTCGTGATCGGTGAAGCCGAACACCTGGCCGTCGGCGCGCGTGATCCGCCAGCACCAGGCAAACGTGGTCGTGCCGTCGTCGAGATGGGATTGCAGGGCGGGCGAGAGGGATTTCATCGGCAGGTTCCCGTGATGCGGTCATCGAGATCGGCGATCCAGGCTGCCCAGTCCGGCGGCACCTGCGTCACGGTCGCCGCAGATGGCCGGGCCAGCCGCGCCTCGGCATAGGAGGCGCAGCCTACATCACCAGCGCCCATCGTTGCGGCGCAGCCGCTGAGCAGGATCGCCAGCATCGCGGCCGTCGCGCACCGCCTTGCGCCCCGCTTCCAGCTTCCCGAGCGTGTTTTCATGCGCATCGCGTTCGGCCTCCCGTTTGCCCTGACGCTTTCCTTCCACGCGGCCCCAGAACCGGCCGAGCACCAGACCCCCGAGCGCACCCAGAGCGGCAAGCAGCCAGATCAGAAATTCTGCCACCGTCCCGCTCCCCGCGCCCGGCGGCGACGCAGAGGGCGACAATGAAGACGCCGAGGCAGCCGCCCAGTATGAGCCCCGCCAGAAATTCAATCATCGCCCCGGAACCCCCGCTCGATCCGGTCGCGCAGGCCGATCAGGCCGAGACCGAGGAAGATGAGCCCGGCGGGCGATGCATCGCCTGAGCCAGCGAGCAGTGCGACGAGGCGGGAAAACTCGCCAACCGGGCCGGTGGCGGGCAGCGTGACGGAGGCGATGCCGGTAAGCATGGCGAGCAGCCCCGCCCACCAGGTGAGCGAATTGGGTCGGATGTAGCGCATAGGGATCAGCTCCTTCTGAACAGGCGGGTGAGGATTGTGACCAACCGGGCGAGCCAGCCGGTCGGCGCGTCGGGTTTGGAAGCGGATGGCGGCGGTGCTGGCGACGGGCGAAGCAGCGACAGGGCCTGCGTCTCGGTGAACCGACGGACGGGGCGCGAGAAGTCGACGCGTCCCTGCGCGTCCACATCCCAGACCGGGATTGTGCCGTCGGGATAGCGGCCATGCCGGAACAGGTCGCGCTCGGCCTCCCGGCGCGGAATGGTCGAGGCTGGCCGCCGCCAGTTCAGGAAGGCCCGCGCCGCAGCTTCCCGGTCGCCTGCGTCCAGGTGCCGGGTCAGCGCGGCACGGGCAATGCCGCCGGTGTTGAAGTGGAAGCTGACCAGCGCATCGAACTCGTGCGGCTC
The DNA here is from genome assembly GCA_026982515.1 of Paracoccaceae bacterium. Lineage (GTDB taxonomy): Bacteria > Pseudomonadota > Alphaproteobacteria > Rhodobacterales > Rhodobacteraceae > S012-89. The sequence continues at coordinate 740 of JALSGY010000482.1, read as the reverse complement.
AAGCGGCACGGTCACGGCGCGCCGGACGTCAGCCTCGTAGCTTCCGATGTCCTCGCGGAACAACCGGAACGCCTCACTGATCCCGGCGTCGAGATCGTCTGGCATCCCACGCGGCATCGTGGCCGGATCGGGCGGCCCGGCGGCTGCCGTGTGGCCGATGCCGAAGGTCCAGGTGCCGGTGGAATCGCGGTAGGGCCCGGGCACGATACCCTCGTGCCGGGCAAGGGCCAACAGGCCCCGATCAGTCATCTGCATGGGGTTACCTCAGAAGCGAGAGGATCAGGATCAGCGCGGCGACCGCGAGGCCAATGCGCAGTCGGTGCACGAAGGCCGCGCGCGGGTCGTCAGTCAGGCGTCGAAGGCCACGCAGGACACGGACAAGCTCAGTCATCGCCGCCCTCCCGAGCCTTGCGCAGCCGGGCGAGCACCAGTTCGATCACCGCCGGACCGAAGACGCCGACCAGATAGGCAGCGGAACCGGCAGCACCCCCGGCCGGGATCGCTTCGGGCGGCAGGTTCAGCCAGCTGGTGATGACGGCCATCGACAGGCTGCCCATGCCGGCGGCGATCAGTCCACCGAGCAGGATGTGCCGCAGCGCGTCGCGCAGGCGCATCTTGGTGGTCAGCGCATTCGTCGCCCCGCCGAGCGCACCCCAGGCGGCGAGGATCACGGCGGTGGAAGCTGCGAGATCGCGCAGCACCGCCGCGACGAAGCCGGAATTGTCGTTCATCGCCGGATC
>JALSGY010000481.1 GCA_026982515.1 Paracoccaceae bacterium | reverse complement strand
CGCCGGTTGTCGTCCCTGATAGGCAATATCGCGGGCAATGGCCAGAGCCCGCCCGAAACTCACGCCTCAATCCCGCGTCTCCTCGTCAAGATCGATACGTTCGCGCTGGCCGTGAGCGAAACGCTCCAGCACCATCGGGTAAAGCCTGTGCTCCAGTTCCAGAACCCGCGCGGCAAGCGTTAGGGGGGTATCGTCGGGGCGGATGTCCAGCCGCGCCTGGCCGAGGATCGGCCCGCCGTCAAGCTCGGCCGTCACCTCGTGCACGGTGCAGCCCGCCTGGCTGTCACCGGCGGCGATCGCCCGGGCATGGGTGTCGAGGCCGCGATAGCGGGGCAACAGCGAGGGGTGGATGTTGAGCATCCGCCCCTGCCATTTCGTGATGAACCCCTCGGTGAGAATGCGCATGAACCCGGCCAGGCACAGGATATCGGGACGGGCCGCCTGCAGCGCCTCGTCCAGCGCCGCCTCGAAGGCGGCGCGATCCTCGCCGAAGGGGCGGTGATCGACCATCGCGGTGGGCACGCCGAGCGCCTCGGCCCGGGCCAGCCCGCCTGCGCGGGGGCGGTTGGAAAGCACCAGCACCGGCTCGGCCGGATAGTCGGGGCGGGCCATCGCGCGCACCAGCGCCTCCATGTTGGAGCCGGAGCCCGAGATCAGGATCGCCACCCGTTTCTTCACGAAAGCGCGCCCCGGTAGTGCACTCCCTCGCCCGCCACCACGCGGCCGATGCGGTGCACCCTCTCGCCCGCCCCGGCCAGCAGGGCGGAAAGCTCGCCGGCGCGCGCCGCATCGACCGCCAGCACCATGCCGATGCCGGCGTTGAAGGTTTTCAGAAGCTCCGCCTCGTCCAGCCCGGCCTGCGCCCGCAGCCAGGCAAAGACCGGCGGCAGCGGCCAGCCGGACAGATCCACCTCGGCGCCCATGCCCTCGGGCAGCACCCGCGGCAGGTTCTCGGTGATCCCGCCGCCGGTGACATGGGCCAGCGCGTGCACGCCCCCGGCCCGAACCGCCGCCAGGGCGGGTTTCACGTAAAGCCGGGTCGGCGCCAGCAGGGCCGCACCCAGCGTACCTTCGGCGAACGGGCAATCGTCGCCCCAGCCCAGCCCGGAAAGCTCAACGACGCGGCGCACCAGCGAATAGCCGTTGGAATGCACCCCGTCGCTGGCCAGCCCCAGCAGCACGTCGCCCTCGGCCACCCCCGCCGGCAGCGCCTGCCCGCGCTCCAGCGCCCCTACCGCAAAGCCGGCCAGATCGAAATCTCCGGGCGCATACATTCCCGGCATCTCTGCCGTCTCGCCGCCGATCAGCGCACAGCCCGAGCGTTTGCAGCCCTCGGCGATGCCCTGGACGATGCGCGCGGCACTGTCCACATCCAGCTTGCCGGTGGCGAAATAATCGAGGAAAAACAGGGGCTCAGCCCCCTGGCAGACCAGATCGTTGACACACATGGCAACCAGGTCGATGCCGATGGTGTCAACCACGCCGGTGTCGATGGCGATGCGCAGCTTGGTGCCCACGCCGTCGGTGGCGGCCACCAGCACCGGGTCCTCATAGCCCGCGGCCTTCAGGTCGAACAGCGCCCCGAAGCCGCCCAGACCGGCCATCACGCCGGGGCGACCGGTGGCCCTGGCGGCGGGCTTGATCCGCTCCACCAGCGCGTTGCCGGCTTCGATATCCACACCGGCCTGCGAATAGCTCAACCCGTTCCTTCGATTGCTCATGACGCCCCCGGCCCGATCCTGGCGATCCCCTAAACCATGCTCCAGCGAGAGTCCACGCCCGCCCGGCCGGGCTTGACCGCCGCGCCCGGTCTGCTAGTCATCCGCCCACGGTCGGGCCTGTAGCTCAATTGGTTAGAGCAGAGCGCTCATAACGCTTTGGTTGGGGGTTCGAGTCCCTCCGGGCCTACCATTTGCTCGACCGTTCCGATCATCCGGTGTGGCCCCGGCGGACTGGCCGTCATTCTTCCTCCGCCCCCGGATCGCCCCGGACAGCCGGCCGCAGCCATCGCCGGGGCGGGAACGGCCGGCGTGCCGAGCGATCCGGGGACAGGCGGCGCAGACGCCCGGGCCTTGCCGGACCGCTCAGACAGATGAATACCCGCCCTCGATCATGATCACCGCACCGTTGATCAGCTCGGCCGCGGGCGAGGCCAGGTAAAGGGCCAGATCGGCAATCTCCACCGGCTCGCCAAAGCGCCCCAGCGGGGTGGCGGCCAGAAAGGGACCGCTCTTCTCTTCGGGGCTCCAGATCTTGCGGCCCATGGGCGTCATCACCACGGTGGGGCAGATCGCGTTCACCTGCACGTTGTGCTCGGCCCATTCGGCCATCAGCGATTTGGTCAGCGCATTGAGCGCCCCCTTGGAGGTGGCATAGGCGGTGTGATCCTTCAGCGCGATCACCCCGGTCTGGGAGGAGATGTTGATGATCTTGCCCCAGCGCTGCGCGATCATCGCCGGCGCCAGGGTGCGCGCCAGCAGGAACGGGGCGCGCAGGTTGACGGCCATGGTCTCCTCCCACGCCTCGAGGCCGAGCTCCAGCGCCGGGGCGACCCGCGCCACCCCGGCCGAGTTCACCAGGATGTCGATGTCACCGGCCTGTTCGATCGCCGCCTCGGCGGCACGCACAGGGCCCTCGGCGGTGGCCAGATCGGCGGTGAGAGTCACGCAGTCGCGCCCCAGCGCGCGCACGTCGGCGGCCACCTCGGCCAGCGCATCCCCATCACGGGCCACCGCCACGATATCGGCGCCCGCATCGGCGAACACCCGGCAGATCTCGGCCCCGATCCCGCGCGAGGCGCCGGTGATCAGCGCCCGCCGCCCCTTGATGGAAAACCGTTTCGTCCACTCCGCCATGGTTCACTCCAGGTTCGTGTGGTTGGCGCGCATCGCCTCGGCGCTGACCCCAAGCCGCTCGGCCAGCATCAGGATCAGAATCTCGCCGGTCAGAAACTGCACCCCCTCGTAGAGCGAGCCCATGGGCAGAACCGAGACCTTCCCGCCGCGATCATCGGCCATGGTCTGGGCCGGCAATACCAGCACGGTGTCGCACATCTTCGGCACCTCGCCCCCGGGCTGGGCGGTGAAACAGGCGGTAGCGGCCCCGGCCTTGCGGGCCACGCCCACCAGCCCGGCCACGGTGGAAAACATCCCCGGCCCGGCGCTGACGACCAGCAGATCGCCCCGGCCCACCGGCGGGGTGGTCATGTCGCCCACCACATGGGCGTCGAGCCCTAGATGGAACAGGCGCATGGCGAAGGCCCTGATCATCAGCCCCTCGCGCCCGACACCGTAAAGCGCAATCCGCCGGGCAGACGCCAGGGCCTCTGCCAGGGCCTCCACCTGCGCCGGATCGATTGCCGCAAAGGCACGCCCGATCTCGCAGAGCGCCGCCTCGCCGGTCTTTCGGAAATCCATCGCGTTTCCTCCCGTGGTTCCTGCCGTAGGGTTCAGCCCCGCCCCGTTCCGGTCACCGCCTGCACAGCCTGCGCCAGCAGGCCGGTTTCCTCAAGAAGATCGGGCAGCGTGTAGCGGGCCCGGATGAAGCGGCTGGCCTTCAGCGCCCAGGCCAGGCGCGCGGGGCTCACCCCGATCTCGGATGCACCGGCCGGCGTGCCGGCGGCACGCAGCAGCCCGGCCATCTGCCCGGCCGGCATCAGATGGGCGCGCAGGCGGGCGCACAGCTGTGGCCAGCGCGCGCGCAGCAGCATCAGGCGGGCTTCCAGAGCCCGGCCCTCCAGGTGCTTGGCCCGGGTTTCCTCTCTTGCCCGCTCGATGATTCGAGGATCATCGAGGAGGGCTTCGATCTCGGCGAATTTCCGGGCAAGCGAGGGGGCCGCAGCGGCCACCGCCTGCGGGTCGATCCGGCCCAGATCCTGCTCCAGCAACCAGTCGTAAAGCCCGAGCACCGCCACGCAGCCCACCGCCACGCAGGCCCCGTGCGACACCCGCCGCCCGCCGTGCTCCAGCCCCTGCATCTCCCACAGGTGGGCGATCTGATGATCTGCCCCCGAGGCCGGGCGCGAGGAACCATGAAACTCCATCGCCAGCCCCACCGCCGTCAGCCCGGAAAACAGCCGCGCGGTGGCTGTGAAATCGCCCCGTGCAAGGGCCTCCGGCCCGGCCAGCCAGCCGCGCAGGTTGTGCTGAACCAGCGGCCAGGCGGCCTCGTCCAGCGGCTCGATCTCCAGCGCATCGGCCACCAGCCAGTCGCCGCCGGCAGGCACCTTGCCGGCCAGGTCTCCGTAGCCCCAGCTGGTCATCTCGGGCGGTGCGGCGGCGATCACGTCGAGATCGGCCAGGATGGCACGCGGAGCGCGGGCAGGAATGGTGATCTTGAAGCCCTCGCGGATCAGCGGCGCCCCGGCCGAGGCATAGCCGTCCATCGAGGCGGCGGTGGCCACCGACAGATAGGGCAGACCTTCGACGAAGGCGGCATGTTTCACCAGATCGTTGATCACCCCCGAGCCCAGCGCCACCGGCACTGCCCCGGCCTGCTTCAGCGGCGCACGGAAGGCTTCGGCCAGTTTCGCGGTGGGCTTGGGCAGCGGACGGGCCGGTATCACGTGGCGGATCACCGTCAGGCCGGCATCCTCGAGGCTGGCGACGAGCGGATCACCGGCGGCGGCAAAGCCCGCCTCGTCCGCGAAGACGACGGCGCGGTCACCCTCGAAATGGCGGCGCACCAGCGCCCCCGCCCCCGGCAGGGCTCCGCGTGCCATCATTACCTCGCGGATGGTCCGGGAGCGGCGCACCGCCGCGGCTATGACCGTCTCGAACTCCTCTTTCCATCCGGCCATGAGCACGCTCCCGTCAGGTTCCGCCGATGGCTCGGCCGGTGGCATCGAACTGATGCAGCCGTTCGGCCGGCAGGTGCAGGCCGATTTGCGCGCCCACGTCGGTGCACTCGTCGCCGTCGGTCTTGACCACGAGGTTTTCCACCCTGTCGTTACGGACATAAAGGTAGTTTTCTCCGCCCAGCTGCTCTTTCACGCGCACGGTGACATCGAAAATGCCCTTGCCGGGAGGCGTGATGCGCACATGCTCGGGGCGGATGCCCAGACGCACCGCGCCCTCGGCGAGAATGGCCGCCGCCTGTTCGCCCAGCTGGTCGCGATCGAGAAAGTTCATGGCCGGAGAACCTATGAAACCGGCCACGAATTCGCTTGCCGGATGGTGGTAAAGCTCCATCGGCGGGCCGACCTGCTCCACCCGGCCGGCGTTGAGCACCACGATGGTATCGGCCATGGTCATCGCCTCGACCTGATCGTGGGTGACGTAGATCATCGTCGCGCCGAGCTGACGATGCAGCGCTTCCAGTTCGATCCGCATCTGGATGCGAAGCTTGGCGTCGAGATTCGAGAGCGGCTCGTCGAACAGGAACACCTTCGGGTCCTTCACGATGGCCCGCCCGATCGCCACCCGCTGACGCTGCCCGCCCGAAAGCTGGGCCGGCTTGCGCTCGAGGTAGTCCTCCAGTTGCAGGATGCGCGCCACCTCCCCGATCTTGCGCGCCCGCTCCGCCTTCGGCACCTTGTTCACCTTCATGCCGAATTCGATGTTCTCGCGCACGCTCATGTGCGGGTAAAGCGCGTAGGACTGGAACACCATCGCCACGTCGCGATCGGACGGCGCAAGCTGCGTCACGTCCCGGCCACCGATGTGGATGGCGCCGGAATCGATTCCCTCCAGCCCGGCAATCGAACGCAGCAGGGTAGACTTTCCGCACCCCGAGGGGCCGACGAAGACCACGAAGGCCCCATCCTCGATCTGCAGGGAAACGTCGCATAGCGCCGCCACGCCGCCGAAGGATTTGCTGACGGATGCGAGAGTTACTTCAGCCAAGTCGCCCCTCCAGATCAGATGTCCCGGGCCCGGACCATAGAGCCCGCACAAGCCGGTCCTCGCAAGGCGGGTTGACAGAAGGCCGGATACATACAAATGTATCATCTATCATACAAAAGAATGTCAATCCAAACATTCCATAGGGAGGAAAGAAAATGCGGTACAGAACATCGGTCTGTGGCCTCGCGCTTGCGGCGGGGCTGGGACTGGGGGTTGCCCAGGCCTCGGAATGGACGCTGGAAAAGGCGGCCGCGCCTTATGCGGGCACCACCGTCGATGTGGTGTTCCTGCTGCGCCCGGGCTACGAGGCGGCCGAGGCGATGCTGCCGGAATTCGAGGAAAAGACCGGGATCAAGGTTAATATCGTCAAGCACCCCTACGAGAACGCGCTGGGCGAGCAGGTGCGCGATTTCGTGGCCGGTGGCGATTTCGACATCGCGCTGATCGACCTAGTGTGGATCGGCAACTTCGCCGAGAACGAGTGGATCGTGCCGATCGACAAGTTCACCTCCAACCCCGATCTGCTGGATCCCGAACTTGATCTGGAGGATTTCTTCCCCCTGGTCCTCAATGCCTTCGGCGGCTGGGGCGGCACCATCTACGGGCTGCCCTTCGACAACTACTCGGGCCTGCTGTTCTACAACGACTGCATGCTGAAGGAGGCCGGCTTCGACCGTCCGCCCGAAACCTGGCAGGAGGTGATGGACATCTACGGCCCGGCCCTGACCAGGGACGGCAGATACGCCTACGCGCTGCAGTCCAAGCGCAACGAAACCCAGTCCGCCGACAGTTTCGCCCGCTTCCTGTGGCCCTTCGGCGGTTCGTTCCTTGACGAGAACTTCCGCTCCAACCTGCTTTCGCCCGAAAGCCAGGCAGGGCTGAACTTCCGCCAGGAACTGATGAAGTACATGCCCGAGGGCATCGTCTCCTACGATCACGCCGAGACGGTGAACGCCCTGGCGCAAGGCGACGTGGCCTTCATCACCGAGTGGTCGGCCTTCTACGCCACGCTGAAGAACCCGGAAACCTCGAAGATCGCCGACTGCCTGAAGATCGCCCCCGAGCCGAGGGGCCCGGCCGGGCGCAAGCCCGCACTCGGCGGGTTCTCGCTGGCCGTCACCACCCAGGCGGATGAAAAGGAACAGGCCGCGGCCTGGCTGTTCATCCAGTGGATCACGTCAAAGGCCAATGCGCTGGAATATCTCGAACGTGGCGGCGTGCCGGCGCGTCAGTCGGTCTATCAACTACCCGGCATCGCCGAGAAATACGATTTCGTCCCGGCGCTGGTGGAAAGCTGGCAGGACGGCGTTCCCGAGTTCCGCCCGCGATTTGCCGAATGGCCCGAGATCACCGAGATCGTGCAGGAATGGGGCACGAAGATGATGCTGGGCGAAGTGAGCGTCGAGGAAGGCGCGCGCATCATCGGCGAGCAGATGGAAGCGGTGCTGGAGGAGGCAGGCTACTACGCCGGTGAAAAACCGCTTATCCAGTAGTCTGTGAAACCTGACCGGGGGCGGCCAGCCGCCGCCCCCGGCCCGCAAGGATGGGACCCCTGCGCCGATGACCGTGCGAACCCGCCGCAGAACGATTTTCGGCTTCCTCGGCCCCGCCGTGATCTCACTGGCGCTGATCGGTATCGGCCCGCTGATCTACGCCTTCTGGACCAGCCTTCACTTCTTCAATCTCACCAAACTGAAGAAGGTGAAGTTCATCGGCCTGGAGAACTATGGCGAAGTCCTGACCGATCCGGTGTTCTGGGAGGCCATGGGACGCACCTTCACGCTGCTGATCATCGCCCTGCCGCTGCAGATCGCGCTGGGATTGGGGATCGCGCTGATCCTGCACCGCCCCGGCCTTGGGATCCTGAAAACCCTCACCCGGCTGTCGCTGGTGCTGCCTATGGCCACCACCTATGCAGTGGTGGGGCTGCTGGGGCAGGTGATGTTCAACCTCAAGTACGGCGTTGTGAACCAGCTGCTCGGCTTTCTCGGCATCGATCCGATCAACTGGATCGGCGATCCGTTCAACGCCTTCGCCATGATCATCTTCTGGGACGTGTGGCAATGGACCCCCTTCGTGGCGCTGGTGCTGCTGGCAGGGCTGACCACGGTGCCCGGCGAGATCGAAGAGGCCGCCCGGCTGGAGACGAAGAACTGGTGGGTTGTGCTGCGCCACGTGCAGCTGCCCTTCCTGGTACCGGGGCTGGTGGCGGTGCTGATCCTGCGCACCGCCGACACGCTGAAACTCTTCGACATGGTGTTCACGCTCACCCGCGGCGGCCCTGGCGCCTCGACCGAATTCATCTCGCTGATGATCCAGCGGGTGGGGTTCCGGGCCTTCGATCAGGGGTTGGCCTCGGCCCAGGCGATCATTCTGCTGATCATCACCATCATCCTGGCGCAGGCCTACATCCGGCTGTTCTACAAGGAGGTCTGAGATGGCGGCGGCACCCGGCACTAGGCGCGCGGCACTGATCCAGATCTCCCTGATGGTGGTGGTGATCGCCTTTTGCGTCTTTCCCTTCTACTGGATGGTCACCACCTCGCTGAAAACCCAGGTGCTGGCGCTGGAAAGCCCGCCGGTGTGGCTGTTCGAGCCGACGCTGTCCAACTACACAACCGTTCTGTTCGAGGATGGCGTGGGCAGGACGCTGATCAACTCCCTGATCGTGGCGGTCAGCACCACGGCTCTGGCCATCGCCCTGGGCCTGCCGGCGGCCTATGCGCTGGCGCGGTTCGAATTTCGCGGCAAGAAGGACCTGTGGTTCTGGTTCATCACCAACCGGATGATTTCGCCGATCGTGCTGGCGCTGCCCTTCTTTCTGATCGTGCGTCAGCTGGGCATGCTGGACACCAGGCTGACGCTGATCCTGATCTATCTCACCTTCAACCTGCCGATCGTGATCTGGATCTGCACCGACCAGTTCCGCTCCATCCCCTTCGAGCTGGACGAGGCAGCCTCGCTGGAAGGCGCCTCGCAGTGGCGCATCTTCCGCTCGATCTGCCTGCCGCTGGCAATGCCCGGGGTGGCGGTCTCGGCAATCTTCGCCTTCATCTTTTCGTGGAACGAGCTGATGTTTGCGAAGATTGCCGAGACCGCCACCC
>JALSGY010000480.1 GCA_026982515.1 Paracoccaceae bacterium | reverse complement strand
GACCACCGGCTCGACCCGCACGAAGGCCAGCCCCTTGCGGGTGGCCAGCTCTTCCATCCGCGAGATCGCGCTGTCCACGTCCTCGGGGGAATAGATCTTGCCGCTGCGGATGCGGGCCAGCGCGGCGAATTCGGCGGCGTCCACCCCGGGCATATCGGTGGTGGTGGTGATTTCGCCGAAACGGAACTGCTGGCCCTCGCGAACGTTGAAGGTGATGAAGAAGGCGTTGCGCTCACGCGAGAATTCCGAAGCCACCGAGAGCACCTGGAAATCGACGTAACCGCGCGCCTGGTAGAAATCGCGCAGGACCTGGCGATCGAAGGCGATGCGGTCCTCGATGAAGGTATCGGCCCGGATGAAGAAGCGCAGCGCGCCGGCCTGCTTTGTTTCCAGAACCCGGCGCAGGCGGGCATCCGAGAAGGCGCGGTTGCCGACGAAGGAGATACGTTCCACCTCCACGACCCGGCCCTCGTTGATCTCGAAGACCACGTCCACGCGGTTGCCGGTGCGCTCGATCACCCGCGGCCTGACGGTGGCCGTCATCCGGCCCTGCTGACGATAGGCTTCAACCAGCGCGTTGGCGTCGCGCTCGATCTGGGCGGGGTTGAGCACCCGGCGCGGCTCGGCAGTGATGATCTCCAGCGCCTGCTCGTCGCTCAGCCGCGAGTTGCCCTCGATCGAGATGCGGTTGATGGTGGGATATTCCACCACCGCGATCACCAGTCGCGCCCCGCGCGGGGTGAGGGTAACGCTCTCGAACAGGCCCGAAGCGAGTATGCGCTGGTAGGCGGCGTTCAACTCGGCGGCGGTGACGGTCTGCCCCGGCGCGATGCCGGCGTAGCTGAGCACCGTCGAATCGGCAACCCGCTGATTGCCGGTGACCACGATGGAGGTGAAGCGGTAGCTTTGCGCCTCCTCCTGGGCCAGCGCCGGCGCCGGCGCCATGGCCGGGGCCAGAACCCCCAGAAGAAACAGCGCCGCGGCAAGCTGCCGGATCAGGTTCCAATTTGCGCAAATGCGCCGATTCCGGCGGTCAATCAATTCAAGCATCGGCCCCGTTCCAGACAGCTGTTCCCTGTGAGGAGTGAGTAACCGTTCGGGCCCCCCTTGTCAAAGCACGCAAAAGCGCCCGGACCTGCAGGTCCGGGCGCCTGTTTCATGTAAACCGCAAGGGTCCGTTCAGAGGGATCCGACCACGGAACCCATGGCGAGCGCGGCGGCGATCACCCCGGCATAAAGAAGCCTGTCCCAGTTGAGCGTCACCAGAAGCGACAGCCCGCGATAGCCCGTTTGCAAGGTCTGCATGGGAAATTCCCCGCGATAGTTATCTTCGCAATCCTGCTAGGCGGGGAATGTGGCGTCACTGTGGCGCCGCGAAGGCAATGGTGCGCCGATGCTCAGGGACAGGTGAAATCATTGAGCAGCGCAAAGATCATCAGCGTGCCGATCAGCGCCAGCCCCAGCGCCATCAGGATGCGCAGGGCGAAATCCGAGGGCGGCTTGCCCGTCACCGCCTCCCAGGCGTGAAAGACCAGATGCCCGCCGTCGAGGATCGGAACCGGGAAGAGGTTGAGGAAACCCACCGCGGTGGAGAGCACCGCCACGAACCACAGGAAGCTCATCAGCCCCTGGCTGGCCGCCGCGGCAGAGGTTTCGGCGATTCCAATGGGCCCGCGCAGGTTGCACTTGGAAATCGTGCCCGCGATCATGTGATAAAGGCCCGAAAGCGACGAGCGCACGATATACCACGTCTGCCCCGCGCCGTAGCCGAGAGCCTCGAGAACGCCCGGCGCGGCGGTCTGCGGCTCGAACACCATGCCGCCGGTGATGCCGATCAGCCAGCGGGTCTCGAACCCGCCGTCGGGCAGCGGCAGGTCCATTCGCCGCGGCACCAGGGTAACGTCGAAGACCTCGCCCTGACGCCAGACCTCCAGCAGGATCGGCTTGCCGTCCGAGGCGCCGACGATCTCGCGCAGTTCGGAAAACGCTGCCACTGCCCGCCCCTCGGCGCCGAGAATCACGTCGCCGGGCTTCAGCCCCGCATCCATCGCCGCCGAACCCGGGGTCAGCCCCACCACCAGCGGCGGGTAGGGATAGGGACCCGGCACCGTGAGGCGCTGGCCCTCGCGGCGCACCTCGTAGTCGAGCACCGGCGCCACCGGCAGGGAGTCGATGAACCCGGGGAACTGCTCCAGCTTCGGCGCCCTGCGCCCGGCAATGGCCAGGATCTCGTCCCCGACCTGCAGCTCGTTCTCGTAGGGCACCGGGCGCAGCTCGGCGATGGTCAGCGGGTCGGTCGCGACGCCGCGAATGCCGATCAGGGCCGCGAAGACGGCGATCGAGAGGATGAAATTCGCCACCGGCCCCGCCGCCACCGTGGCCGCACGCGCCCACAGCGGCGCGGTATGCATGGTGTGGCCGCGCCGCTCGGGATCGAGCGCCTCGATGGCCTCGGGATCGGGGGCGGAGGCGGCGTTGGAATCGCCTACAAAGCGAACATAGCCGCCAAGCGGCAGGGCGGCGATCTGCCAGCGGGTGCCGTGGCGATCCACCCGCGACCACAGCACCGGGCCGAAGCCGATCGAGAACACCTCGGCCGGGATGCCAGACCAGCGCCCGACGATGTAATGGCCGAACTCGTGAATCGCGACGATGATCATCAGAGCGACGACGAAGGCCGCCAGCGTGTAGAGCGCGCCGCCGAAGGAGGGAATCAGGCCGATCAGATCCACGAGCTCATGCCTCTTGCCGGTTTGTGCCGGCGATGATCTCGCCGGCCTTGATACGTGCCAGATGGTCGGCCGCCATGACCTTATCAAGGGTCGGCGCGCCGCCGTCGAGCCCCCCGGCGGATGACATTTCCGCCAGAACCCGCTCCACCACCACGGCCATGTCCATGAAGCCGATCCGCCCGGCGATGAAGGCATCGAGCGCAGCCTCCTTGGCGGCGTTGAAGACCGCCCCCGCCAGCCCGCCGGCGGCCATCACCTCGCGGGCCAGGCGCAGGGCGGGAAAGCGGGCCTCGTCGGGGCGCTCGAAGCGCAGCTGCCCGAGCTGCGCCAGATCGAGGCGGGCCACCGGCAGTTCGCGCCGCTTCGGCCAGTGCAGGGCAAAGCCGATGGCGTGGCGCATGTCGGGGGCACCCATGTGCGCCATCAGCGCCCCGTCACGAAACCCCACCAGCGCATGAACGATGCTCTCGGGGTGGACCAGAACCTCGATCTGCCCGGGAGAAAACCCGAAAAGTTCCCTCGCCTCGATTATTTCCAGGGCCTTGTTGAACATGGAGGCGCTGTCGATGGTGATCCGCTGGCCCATCACCCAGTTGGGATGGTTGAGCGCCTCCTGCAGCGTCGCCCGGGCCAGGCGCGAGACCGGCCAGTCGCGGAACGGGCCGCCCGAGGCGGTGATGATCACCCGCTCCACCGCCGAGATGTCCTCGCCGAGGAGGGCCTGAAAGATGGCCGAATGCTCGCTGTCCACCGGCAGCACCGTGCCCCCGTGGGCCCGCGCGGTGGCCATCAGGAGCGGTCCGGCACTGACCAGGCTTTCCTTGTTGGCCAGCGCCAGGGTGGCGCCCTGTTCCAGCGCCGCCAGCCCCGGCGCCAGCCCGGCCGCCCCGACGATGGCCGACATCACCCACTCCGCCGGCCGTGACGCCGCCTCGCGCAGCGCCTCGCGCCCGGCCGCCGCCTCCACCCCGCTGCCCGCCAGCGCCTCGCGCAGATCCTCCAGAAGCTCTTCATGGGCAGTGACCGCGATCTCGGCCCCGAAGGCGCGGGCATCGCGGGCCAGCCGGGCAATGTTGCGCCCCCCGCTCAGCGCCACCACGTGGCAGGATTCGCGCTCGCGCCCGATCAGGTCGAGCGTTGCCTGCCCGATGGAGCCGGTGGCGCCGAAAATGGAAATCCGCCGCATCAGCCCGCCAGCCCGCCCGCCGCCTGCAGCAGCATCAGTGCAAGTGCCGCCCCCAGCAGGGCGTCGAACCTGTCCAGCACCCCGCCGTGGCCGGGCAGCAGGCCGGAGCTGTCCTTCACCCCGGCCCGGCGCTTGAGCGCACTTTCCGCGATGTCCCCCAGCTGGCCGGCGAAGGCGATTGCCACCGACAGCCAGATCAGCGCCGTGCCCGCCTCCAGGAGCGGGGCCATGAAGGCCCCCAGCGCCGCCGCCGCGATCCAGCCGGCGATGGTGCCCGACCATGTTTTCTTCGGGCTGATGCGGGGCCAGAATTTCGGCCCGCCGATCGCCCGGCCCGCCGCGTAGCCGGCAATGTCGCTGGCCACCACCACCCCGATCAACCACACGACCCAGGCCAGCCCGGCCTCCTCGCGCAGGTTGAACAGAAAGGCCGTGGCCAGGAGTATCGCCCCCGCGTAAAGCCCCGTGGCCAGCCGCCATGAGCGGGCCGCAAACCCCACCGTGACCGCCACCAGCACCAGGGCCGCAATGGTGACCGACTGCGGCAGCAGGCTGACCATCAGCAGCACCAGCGCCCCGGCCGCCCCCAGGAGCACCGCCACCGGGCCGGTGCGAAAGCCGGTCATGCGGGACAGTTCCCAGATCATCGCTCCCCCCGCGAAGAGGCACAGGCCGAGGAACCACCACCCCCCGGCCCAGACCGCGAATCCCCCTGCCCCGGCCAGCGCGGTGCCGGTCAGGATCCGCGCCGCCAGATCATCCCATCTGCCTGACGCGGCGCTCATCCGGGAACGGCACCGAAGCGGCGCTCGCGCCGGGCAAAGCCGCGGACGATCCGCGCGAAGATCTCGGGGGTGAAATCGGGCCACAGGGTATCGATGAATTCGTATTCCGCATAGGCCGACTGCCAGAGCAGGAAGTTGGAGATGCGCGCCTCGCCGGAGGTGCGAATCACCAGGTCCGGATCGGGCAGCACGCAGGTATCCAGATAGCGCGGCAGGGTTTCCTCGTCGATGTCTCGCAGCGACAGCCTGCCGGCGGCCACGTCGCGGGCCAGCCGCTTGGTGGCGCGCGCCACCTCGTCGCGCCCGCCGTAATTGAGCGCCACCGTCAGATGCACCAGATCGTTGTCGGCGGTCATCAGTTCCAGCTCGTCCATCAGCGAAACCAGCTTTTCCTCGAGCCGCACCCTGTCGCCGATGAAGCGCACCCGGATGCCGTTGTCGCGCAGGGCCCGGGCCTCGCGGGTGATGTAATGCTTGAAAAGCATCATCAGCCCGGCCACCTCGGCTTGGGTGCGCTTCCAGTTCTCGGTGGAAAATGCGAATATCGTCAGATACTTGACACCAAGACCGGGGCAGGCCTCGACAACCTGGCGCACCCGCCGCGCGCCGGCCTGGTGGCCGAACAGCCGCGGCTTGCCGCGGGCCTGGGCCCAGCGCCCGTTGCCATCCATGATGATGGCAACGTGCCGCGGCCCGGTGGGCATCTCGTCCTTCACGCTCGCTCCCTCTCGCAGAGCCCTGATACCATTCCCTTGCCACCCCTCGGGCGGTCAGACCTGCATGATCTCCGCCTGCTTGTGTTCCAGCGCCTTGTCCACGCTGGCGATGTACTTGTCCGTCAGTTCCTGGACCTCGTCATGCCAGATCTTGTGATCGTCCTCCGACATGCCGGCGGCCTTGGCCTTCTTCAGCTGCTCCATCCCGTCGCGGCGCACGTTGCGGATCGCCACCCGGGCCTGCTCGGCATACTGGGCGGCAACGCGCGACAGTTCGCGCCGGCGCTCCTCGTTGAGCTCGGGGATCGGCAGGCGGATGATGGTGCCGTCCACCACCGGGTTGATCCCCAGACCGCTTTCGCGGATCGCCTTCTCGGCCGCCCCCACCAGGGACTTGTCCCAGATGTTGATGGTCAGCATCCGCGGCTCGGGCACGTTGACGGTGCCGATCTGGTTGAGCGGGGTCATGGCGCCATAGGCGTTCACCTGGATCGGCTCCACCATGGTGGCCGAGGCCCGCCCCGTGCGCAGGCTGGCGAATTCGTGCTTGAGCGCGGTCATCGCGCCCTCCATCCGACGCTCGAGGTCGTCAAGATCGATTTCCAGTTCTTCGTCCGACATTTGCTGATTGCCCGTCTTTCGGCGCGTTCCGCCCCTGATTTCCCTGTTTTTCCGTTGCGCGCGGTATTTCGCGCTATATAGCCCTAACCGCCCACGGTTGTATAGGTGCCTTTACCCGCGAGTATCCCCCGAAAGCCACCCGGCTCGTCCAGCGAAAAGACGATGATCGGCAGGTTGTTGTCGCGCGCCAGCGCGATCGCCGAGGCATCCATCACGCCCAGATGCTGGGCCAGCACGTCATCGTAGCTGATGCGCTGGTAGCGGATGGCATCGGCGTGCTTTTCGGGATCCTTGTCATAGACCCCGTCCACCCGCGTGCCCTTGAAGATCGCCTCGCAGGCCATTTCGTTGGCGCGCAGCGTGGCCGCGGTGTCGGTGGTGAAATAGGGGTTGCCGGTGCCGGCGGCAAAGATGCACACGCGCCCCTTTTCCAGATGGCGCACGGCGCGGCGGCGGATGTAGGGCTCGCAGACCTGATCCATCGGGATGGCGCTGATGACGCGGGTGAACACCCCCTTGGCCTCCAGCGCGCTCTGCATCGCCAGCGCGTTCATCACCGTGGCCAGCATGCCCATGTAGTCGGCGGTGGTGCGCTCCATCCCCTGGGCGCTGCCCTGCAGCCCCCGGAAGATGTTGCCGCCGCCGATCACCATGCAGATCTCGACCCCGAGATCATGCACCGATTTCACCTCGTCGGCGATACGGTCCACCGTCGGCGGGTGAAGCCCGTAGCCCTGATCCCCCATCAGGGCCTCGCCCGATATCTTGAGGAGAACGCGCTTGTATCTGGTCGAGGGTTGGCCTTCACCCTGCTCGCTCATGTAGAACACCCCGTGTGGCATTGAAATTCGTCCCGGTGCAAGATGTCGGAAAAGGCCGCCGGGTTCAATGCGCGAAGTGCGATGGGCGAAATCCCGCAGCCGGCGGCCGGTGGCGCGGGAAAGGCTGAACAGTGACGGACAGGCCATTGAAAGAACTGAAGGAAATCTCGCCCGAACAGGTGGTGCTGATCGCCGGGCCCACGGCCTCGGGAAAATCGGCCCTGGCGCTGGAGCTGGCCGCGCGCCAGGGCCGGGCGGTGGTCAATGCCGATGCGCTGCAGGTCTTCGCCAACTGGCGGGTGCTCACCGCCCGGCCCTCGCCCGGCGAAGAGGCCGTGGCCGCGCACCGCCTCTATGGCCACATGCCGGGGGACGAGCCCTATTCGGTGGGCCGGTGGCTGCGCGAGGTGGCGGGGCTGCTTGCGGCCGAGCCCCGGCCGGTAATCGTGGGCGGCACCGGCCTCTATTTCACTGCCCTCACCGAGGGGCTGGCCGAGATCCCCGAGGTGCCGGAGGAGGTGCGCCGCGAGGCCCGGGCGCAGATGCAGGCCGAGGGGCTGGACTCCCTGGTGGCCGCCCTCGACGCCCCCACCCGGGCCCGCATCGACACCGCCAACCCGGTGCGGGTGCTGCGCGCCTGGGAGGTGCTGCGCGCCACCGGCCGCGGGCTTGCCGCCTGGCAGGACGAAACCCCGCCGCCGCTCCTGCCCCCCGAACGCGCCGCCTGCCTGCTGCTGGCGGCCGGGCGCGACTGGCTGGCCGAGCGGATAGAGCGCCGCTTCGACGCGATGCTGGCCGCCGGCGCGCTGGAGGAGGCCCGCGCCAACCTGGCCGGCTGGGACCCGTCCCTGCCCTCGGCCAAGGCGATCGGCGCGGCCCAGCTGATCGCGCATCTGCGCGGCGAGATGACGTTGGACGAAGCCCGCGAGGCGGCCATCATCGCCACCCGCCAGTACGCCAAGCGCCAGCGCAGCTGGTTTCGCGCCCGCATGCGCACCTGGCGGCCGCTCGCCGCGGGCTGACCCGGCCATCGCCGGCCGGCATGGCCCGGCATGGCACATGCCACGACATATGGCGCGCCCCCGGCCAGGCGGCGCCATATCTTGCGGCGCGGGCAGGCTGAAAAAACCGCTGTAATTCAAGGACTTTCTGTCCTAGATTGCACAAAACGAACAACCGCCACCAAGCCCCGACCGCCACATGCTTCCGAAATTTCTCACCGAAGGCGCCTACCGCGTCATCCCGCTGCCGCGATTCGCCCAGGGCGGAAAATGGCGCACCGAAGCGATGCGCAGCTATTCGCAACCGGTGCTGATCTGGTTCACCAAGGGCCAGGGGCGGATCACCATCTCCGGCAACACCCGCGGCTACGGGGCCCATAACGCGGTCTTCCTGCCCGCCGGCACGATGCACGGCTTCGACATGCTGGGCCAGGTCCAGGGCTGGGTGCTGTTCTTCCCCCGCGCCGCCGCCGCCGATCTGCCCTCCGAGCCGGTGCATCTTCGGCTGCGCGAGGCCCATCTGCAGGCCGAACTAACGGCGCTGGTGGAAAACATCCGCCGCGAAACCGCCGAGCACCGCCCCGGGGCCGAAAAGGCCCTGCGTCATCACGGCGGGCTGCTTGCGGTCTGGCTGGAGCGGCAGATGCAGGAGGAGCCGGAACTCTCGCTCGACGCCTCGCGCCGCATCGCCGCGGCCTTCACCGCACTGGTGGAGCGCGACTTCCGCACCCGCAAGAACGTGGCCGACTACGCCGCCGCGCTGGGCATCACCCCCACCCATCTGACACGGGCCTGCAATGCCGCCTGCGGGCGCTCGGCCTCGCGCATCCTGGCCGACCGCATCCATTACGAGGCCCGCCAACTGCTGCAGGAAACCCGCCGGCCGGTGAAGGAAATCGCCCGCGAGCTCGGCTTCTCCTCGCCGGCCTATTTCACCCGCGCCTTCCTCAAGAACACCGGCCAGACCCCTTCCGCCTTCCGCGCCGCCAGCTGAGCGCGCCCGCCGCTGCGGCACCGTTCCCGGGCCAGGCTTGCCTTTGTCGGGAACACCCCTGCCGGAGGCATCACCCCCCCGCCCCTTCCGGCCCGT
>JALSGY010000479.1 GCA_026982515.1 Paracoccaceae bacterium | reverse complement strand
CAGGGCGATGGCCATCGATTACGGCCCGCATGGCATCCGGGTGAACACCATCTGCCCGACCTTCATCCGCACGCCGCTCACCGAGGCCACCTTCTCGGACCCCGCGCAGATGGAATGGGTGAAGGGTCAGATCAGGCTGGGCCGGACGGGCGAGATCTCCGATATCATGGGGGCGGTGGTCTATCTGGCCTCCGAGGCCTCGGCGCTGGTCACCGGATCGTCGCTGATGGTGGATGGTGGCTGGACGGCCGGCTGAGGCAGCTTGCGCCACTTTGCACCATTTCGACGCCTGCCCTTGCAGCCCCCCGGCCGCAACACTAAGACTCCCGAAAGGAATTATCCGCAAAACCAACGCAGCAGCTTGAGGCCGGACATGAAAGACCCCTACGAGATATACATGAACACGCTTGTCCCCATGGTGGTGGAGCAGACAAGCCGTGGCGAGCGGGCCTATGACATCTTCTCGCGACTGCTGAAGGAGCGGATCATCTTCCTTTCCGGCCCGGTCCACGATGGCGTGTCCGCCCTGATCGTGGCGCAGCTTCTGCACCTGGAGGCCGAGAACCCTTCGAAGGAAATCTCGATGTACATCAACTCGCCCGGCGGCGTGGTGACCTCGGGCCTGTCGATCTACGACACCATGCAGTACATCCGCCCCAAGGTCTCGACGCTGGTGATCGGGCAGGCGGCTTCCATGGGCTCGCTGCTGCTGGCCGCGGGCGAGCCGGGGATGCGCTATTCGCTGCCCAACAGCCGGATCATGGTGCACCAGCCCTCGGGCGGCTATCAGGGCCAGGCCACCGACATCATGATTCATGCCGAGGAAACGCTGAAGCTCAAGCGCCGGCTCAACGAGATCTATGTCAAGCACACCGGCCAGAAGCTCAAGACGGTCGAGGCGGCGCTGGAGCGCGACAATTTCATGTCGCCCGAAGAGGCGAAGGCGTGGGGCCTGATCGACGAGATCGTCGAAAGCCGCGCCAAGGGCGAGGAGGACGAAGGCTGAGCGGTGTGGCGTGCCCCGCCGGCCACAGCGACACATTTTGCCGTTGTGCGCCCATGACCGCTGACCTAAGCTTCGGGCGAGGGGCGAAACCGCGGGCCTTCGGGCCGCACCAGGAACAGGCCACGGGCCACGGGAATGATTGATGGCGAACAACTCCGGTGACAACAAGAACACGCTTTACTGTTCGTTCTGCGGCAAGAGCCAGCACGAGGTGCGCAAGCTGATTGCCGGCCCGACGGTGTTCATCTGCGATGAATGCGTCGAGCTGTGCATGGACATCATCCGCGAGGAAACCAAGTCCTCGGGGCTGAAGACCACCGACGGCGTGCCCACGCCCAAGGAGATCTGCGAGGTTCTGGACGATTACGTGATCGGCCAGGAACATGCCAAGCGGGTGCTCTCGGTGGCGGTGCACAACCACTACAAGCGCCTCAACCACGCCCAGAAGGCGGGCAGCGACATCGAGCTGGCCAAGTCCAATATCCTGCTGATCGGCCCCACCGGCTGCGGCAAGACGCTTCTGGCCCAGACGCTGGCGCGCATCCTCGACGTTCCCTTTACCATGGCCGATGCAACCACGCTGACCGAAGCGGGCTATGTGGGCGAGGACGTGGAAAACATCATCCTCAAGCTGCTGCAGGCCAGCGAATACAACGTGGAGCGCGCCCAGCGCGGCATCGTCTACATCGACGAGGTGGACAAGATCACCCGCAAGTCCGACAACCCCTCGATCACCCGCGACGTCTCGGGCGAGGGGGTGCAGCAGGCGCTTCTGAAGATCATGGAGGGCACCGTGGCCAGCGTGCCGCCGCAGGGCGGGCGCAAGCATCCGCAGCAGGAGTTCCTGCAGGTTGACACCACCAACATCCTGTTCATCTGCGGCGGCGCCTTTGCCGGGCTTGAAAAGATCATTGCCCAGCGCGGCAAGGGTTCGGCCATCGGTTTCGGCGCCGACGTGAAGGACAACGACACCCGCGGCGTCGGCGACATGCTCAACGAGCTGGAGCCGGAAGACCTGCTGAAATTCGGCCTGATCCCCGAATTCGTCGGCCGCCTGCCGGTGATCGCCACCTTGCAGGATCTCGACGAGGACGCGCTGGTCACCATCCTGACCAAGCCCAAGAACGCCCTGGTCAAGCAGTATCAGCGCCTGTTCGAACTGGAAGACACCAGGCTGACCTTCACCGATGACGCGCTCAGGGCGATTGCCAAGCGCGCGATCGCCCGCAAGACGGGGGCGCGGGGCCTGCGTTCGATCATGGAGGACATCCTGCTTGATACCATGTTCGAGTTGCCGGGGCTCGACAGCGTCGAGGAAGTGGTGGTCAACGAAGAGGCCGTGACCTCGGATGCCAAGCCGCTTCTGATCTATGCCGATCAGCGCAAGGAAGGCGCCAGCGCCGGCTGAGGGCGCTGCGCGCCCTGCCTGCCGCAGGTGAGTATTTTCCGACAGAAGAAGCGTAAGGCTTCTTCTTCTGTCCCGATAAACTCTCGGGGGTGAACTGGCCCGAAGGGCCAGGAGGGGGCAGACGGCCCCCTGAGCATCCTTTGCTCTGGACCTTGCCCGCGGCTTCGGCCATATGTGGCTCAGGCAAGACCGGAGGGTTTCATGGGCATCGTCAACACGCTTCTGCGGGCCGTAACCTGGTGGAACGGGTCCACGCTGAACACGCAGTTCTACACCTGGCGCAAGGGCCAGCTGGTGGGCGAAGACGAGCAGGGCAACAGGTTCTACCAGACCGCCGACGGCAAGCGCCGCTGGGTAATCTACAACGGCGAGGCCGAGGCCAGCCGCATCTCGCCCGACTGGCACGGCTGGCTGCATCACGTCTATGACGAACCGCCGACGAAACAGCCGCTGCGCCACAAGCCGTGGGAGCGCCCGCATCACGAAAACCTCACCGGCACGGCGCTGGCCTACCATCCGCCGGGCTCTCTTCTGCGCCCCCACCCGGTGGAGCGGCGCGACTACGAGGCCTGGCAGCCGGAGTAGGCCGCATGTCGGAAAACACCACCGAGGTGATCGTTGGCGGCGTCGTCCTGGCGGTGGCCCTCGGCTTCGTGCTCTATGCCGGTCAACTGACGGGTTTTTCCGGCCCGCCCGGCACGGCGCAGGAATACTCTGCCTCCTTCCGTTCCATCCAGGGCGTCTCGGTGGGCAGCGACGTGCGCATGGCCGGGGTCAAGGTGGGCACCGTCACCGAACTGGTGCTCAACCCCGATACCTTCCGCGCCGATGCGCGCTTCACCGTGGCAGAGGGGATCGCCCTGCCGGAAGACACCGCGGCGGTGATCTCGTCGGAGGGGCTTCTGGGCGGCAATTTCCTTGAACTTCTGCCGGGGGGCTCGCCCTTCAACCTCGAGCCGGGCTCCGAGATCGAGGATACCCAGAGCGCCGTCAGTATCGTGGAGCTGCTGCTGAAATTCGCCTCCGGCAGCGACGGGCAGTGATGCGCGGGGGCGCGGCATCTTTCGCCATCGCGCTGGTGCTGGCCGGGCTGGCGGCAGCGCAGGTGCAGGCGCAGGAGATCGAACAGGAGGTTCTCCCCGATCTGCTGGCCCCGCCCGAGGGCGGCGAGAGCCCCGGTGCCCAGGAGGCCCGCGAACAGGCGGCAGAGGCCATGGTGGCCGAGCAGGGCGCACAGCTGCGGGTGCTGGACAAGATCGCCGGTCAGGTGAGCGATCTGGATCTCTCCCCCGGTCAGACAAGGCAGCTGGGCCGTATTCAGGTCAGCCTGGGCGAATGCCGCTATCCGGTGGGCAACCCGGCGGGCGATGCCTTCGCATGGCTGGAGATTCGCAACGTTGGCGAGGCGGAGATAGTCTTTCGCGGCTGGATGATCGCCTCCAGCCCGGCGCTCAATGCGCTCGACCACCCCCGCTACGACGTCTGGGTGTTGCGCTGTATCACGTCCTGAGCGCTCTGCGGGAAGGGCAGGGCGGTGATGTCGGCGGAGATCTCCAGCGCCTCTTCCAGCCGCGCCAGATAGTCGCGCCGGCTGATCTCCAGCCCGCCCAGAGAGCGCAGATGATCCGTCATGAACTGGGTGTCGAACAGGGTGAACCCGGTCAGCCGCAGCCGGTCGATCAGCCAGGCGAGCGCAATCTTCGAGGCATCGCGCCGGCGCGAGAACATGCTCTCGCCGAAGAACGCCCCCCCCAGTGCCACGCCGTAGACCCCGCCCACCAGCTCGTCGCCCTCCCACAGTTCCTGGCTGTGGGCATGGCCCGCATGGAAGAGCTTCAGGTAGATGTCGAAGATCGTGTCGTTGATCCAGGTGACTTCGCGGTCGGCGCAGCCGCGGAGCACGCCCTCGAAATCGGTGTCGAAACGGGCCGTGTAGCGCTCGGCGCGGATCGCGCGGCGCAGGCTGCGCGAGATGTGGAAGCCGCGCAGCGGCAGGATGCCCCGACGGCTGGGGTCGACCCAGAACACCTCCGGATCATCCTGGCTTTCGGCCATCGGGAAGATCCCCGAGGCATAGGCCTGCAGCAGCAGTTCCGGGGTCAGCCGATCAGCCATCGCACCGGGCCCCGAGCGCCATGGTCAGCCCATGTTGCTTTCGAGCCACTTCTCAAGCCAGTGGATGTTGTAGGTTCCGGCGAGGATGTCTGGCTCTTCCAACAGTTCCCTGAACAGCGGGATGGTGGTGTCCACCCCGTCGACGATCAGCTCGTTCAGCGCCCGGTTCAGCCGTGCCAGCGCCTCCTTGCGGTCGCGGCCGTGCACGATCAGCTTGCCGATCAGGCTGTCGTAATAGGGCGGGATGGAATAGCCGTCATAAAGCGCCGAATCGATGCGCACCCCCAGCCCGCCGGGGGCGTGATACTGGGTGATGCGCCCCGGTG
Organism: Paracoccaceae bacterium; assembly: GCA_026982515.1. Classification (GTDB taxonomy): domain Bacteria; phylum Pseudomonadota; class Alphaproteobacteria; order Rhodobacterales; family Rhodobacteraceae; genus S012-89. The sequence continues at coordinate 4,110 of JALSGY010000479.1, read as the reverse complement.
AGGGCGAGAAATCGGGCAGCCTTTCGGCGTTGATCCGCACCTCGATGGCATGGCCGTTCAGCACCAGGTCGTCCTGGGTGAACGACATGGGCAGCCCCTCGGCGACGCGGATCTGCTCGCGCACCAGGTCGACGCCGAAGATCGCCTCGGTAACGGGGTGCTCCACCTGCAGGCGGGTGTTCATCTCGATGAAGTAGAACTCACCGTCCTCGTAGAGAAACTCGATGGTGCCGGCCCCGGCATAGTTGATGGTGGCCACCGCCTCGGCGCAGATCCTGCCGATGCGGGCGCGGGTCTCGGCATCGATCGCCGGGCCGGGGGCCTCCTCGAAGACCTTCTGATGGCGGCGCTGGAGAGAGCAGTCGCGCTCGCCCAGGTGCACCGCGCGGCCCTTGCCGTCGCCGAACACCTGGATCTCGATATGCCGCGGACGCTGGAGGTATTTCTCGATATAGACCTCGTCATTGCCGAAGGCGGCCTTGGCCTCGGCACGGGCGGTCTGGAAGGCGGTGTCGATCTCGTCTTCGTTCAGCGCCAGCTTCATGCCGCGCCCGCCCCCCCCGGCGGTGGCCTTGACGATCACCGGATAGCCGATCTCGGCGGCCACCCGCCGGGCGGCGGCCAGATCGGGCACCGCGCCTTCCGAGCCCGGCACGCAAGGCACGCCAAGCGCCTTCATGGTTTCGATGGCGGTGATCTTGTCGCCCATGATGCGGATGTGCTCGGCGGTAGGGCCGATGAAGGTGATGTCGTGATCCTCGAGGATCTGGACGAAATTGGCGTTCTCCGACAGGAAGCCATAGCCCGGGTGGATCGCCTGCGCGCCGGTGATCTCGCACGCGGAAATGATTGCCGGGATGGAAAGATAGCTTTGCGGGGCCGGCGGCGGGCCGATGCATACGGCCTCGTCGGCCATGCGCACATGCATGGCGTCGCTGTCGGCGGTGGAATGCACCGCCACCGAGCGGATGCCCATCTCGCGGCAGGCGCGGATCACCCTCAGAGCGATCTCGCCGCGGTTGGCGATCAGGATTTTCTCGATCATCCGCCGTCCCTTCACTCGACGATCATCAGTGGCGCGCCGAACTCGACCGGATCGCCGTCGGAGACCAGGATGCGCTTGACGGTGCCCGAGTGCGGCGCCGGAATCTGGTTCATGGTCTTCATCGCCTCGATGATAAGCAGCGTGTCGCCCTCCTTCACGCTGTCGCCGATCTTGACGAAAGGCGCCGCGCCGGGTTCGGGCTGGAGGTAGACGGTGCCGACCATCGGCGACGTCACGCAGCCGGGGTGACTGGTCGGGTCGCCCTCGGCGGTGGCGGGCGCGGCCTCGGGGGGCGGTGTGGCGGCGGCCGGCGCGGAAGCGGCCGGGGCGGCCACGGCCGGGGCAGCCGGGGCAGGGGCGGGTGCGGCGATCACCCCCCTGGCGCGGCTGACGCGGACATTCAGCCTGTCTGCCTCGCCGTATTCACGCTTGACCTCAAGTTCCGTCAGGTCGTTTTCCTCAAGCAGCTCCGCCAGAGCCCTGATGAATTCCACATCCGCATTTCTGTTCTGTTTTGCCATGCCGTCCTCGAAAGGTTTGCCGCCTGTCTCATGCAAGCCTGCTGTTGGGTTGCCCGCTTATACGCCACCGCATGATGCGTGAAAAGCACCAGTTGCGGCCCTGCGGCTGATCTTTCCGGGAAGATCGCGGGAAAGATCCGGGATCAAAATTTACCGTTTGATAAAATTTCAGATTGTGGCAATCTGGACCGGACAAAGCGAACGATCAGGGAGACATCGATGGCGAACAGCCCCTTTACAGCAGGCGTGGTGGCCGGGCGCCTGCCGCCCGAAACGCTTGAGGAGAATTTCTCGGATCTTCACCCGCCGCTCGATGCGCACGAGGCCGCGGTGGCCGCCGACCGGTGCTATTTCTGCTTCGATGCGCCCTGTGTGGCGGCCTGCCCGACCGACATCGACATTCCGATGTTCATCCGCCAGATCCAGACCGGCCTGCCCGAGGCGGCCGCCCGGACCATCTTCGAACAGAACATCCTGGGTGGCATGTGCGCCCGCGTCTGCCCCACCGAGACCCTGTGCGAGGAGGCCTGCGTTCGCCAGGAGGCCGAAGGCCAGCCGGTGGAGATCGGCCGCCTGCAGCGCCATGCCACCGATGCGCTGATGGAAAGGGGCGAGCACCCCTTCACCCGCGCTGCCGCCACCGGCAGGCGGGTGGCGGTGGTCGGCGCCGGGCCGGCGGGGCTGGCCTGCGCGCACCGGCTGGCGATGCATGGCCACGACGTGGTGATCTTCGATGCCCGCCCGAAGGCGGGCGGGCTCAACGAATACGGCATCGCCGCCTACAAGGCGCCTGGCGGATTCGCCGCGGCCGAGGTGGACTGGCTGCTGAAGATCGGCGGAATCACCATCGAAACCGGCAAGGCGCTCGGGCGCGATCTGTCGCTGGAGGCACTTCGCGAAGAGTTCGATGCGGTGTTCCTCGGCATCGGTCTGGCCGGGGTGAATGCACTGAAGGTGCCCGGAGAAAACATGAAGAATGCAGTGGATGCAGTTGATTTCATTTCAGAAATCAGGCAAGCATCAGATCTGTCGAAGCTGCCCGTCGGCCGTGACGTGGTAGTGATCGGCGGGGGGATGACGGCGATCGACGCCGCCGTGCAGGCAAGGCTTCTGGGTGCGCTCAATGTCACGCTCGTCTATCGGCGCGGGCGCGAGAGGATGGCCGCCTCCACCTACGAGCAGGAACTGGCCGCGGCGAAGGGCGTGCACATCATCACCAATGCCCGGCCCGTGGCGGTGCATGGCAACGGGGCGGTGCGCGAGGTGGAATTCGAATACACCGTGGAGGAAGGCGGCACCCTGAAGGGCACCGGTGAAACCTTCCGCCTGGCCGCCGACCAGGTGTTCAAGGCGATCGGCCAGCGGCTGGAGGGCGTCCCCGAGGAGCTGAAGATCGAGGGTGGCAAGATCGTGGTGGACGCCGCGGGGCGGACGTCTCTGGAGGGCGTCTGGGCCGGGGGCGACTGTGCCTCGGGCGGTGACGATCTGACGGTCACCGCAGTGGCCGAGGGCCGCGACGCGGCCGAGGACATTCACGCGGCGCTGATGCGCAAGGGAGGCTGACAAATGGCTGATCTGACAACCGAATTCGTGGGGATCAAGTCCCCGAACCCGTTCTGGCTGGCCTCGGCCCCGCCCACCGACAAGGAATACAACGTCCGGCGCGCCTTCGAGGCCGGCTGGGGCGGCGTGGTGTGGAAGACCCTGGGCGAGGACGGGCCGCCGGTCGTCAACGTCAACGGGCCGCGCTATGGCGCGATCTGGGGGGCGGACCGCCGCCTGCTCGGGCTCAACAACATCGAGCTGATCACCGACCGCCCGCTGGAGGTGAACCTGCGTGAGATCAAGGCGGTCAAGCGTGACTGGCCGGATCGGGCGATGGTGGTCAGCCTGATGGTGCCCTGCGAGGAGGAGGCCTGGAAACGCATCCTGCCGCTGGTGGAAGAGACCGGCGCCGACGGGGTGGAGCTCAACTTCGGCTGCCCGCACGGCATGGCCGAACGCGGCATGGGCTCGGCCGTGGGGCAGGTGCCGGAATACATCGAGATGGTGACGCGCTGGTGCAAGGCCAACACGCGCATGCCGGTGATCGTGAAGCTCACGCCGAACATCACCGACATCCGCTACCCCGCGCGCGCGGCCCACAAGGGTGGCGCCGATGCCGTCAGCCTGATCAACACCATCAACTCGATCACCGGGGTCGATCTCGATACCTTCTCGCCCGAGCCCTCGATCGACGGCAAGGGCACCCATGGCGGCTATTGCGGGCCGGCGGTCAAGCCGATCGCGCTCAACATGGTGGCCGAGATCGCCCGTGATCCGGCCACGGCCGGGCTGCCGATCTCGGCCATCGGCGGCATCACCACCTGGCGCGACGCGGCCGAGTTCCTGGCCATGGGGGCGGGCACGGTTCAGGTGTGCACCGCGGTGATGACCTACGGCTTCAAGATCGTCGAGGAGATGATCGAGGGGCTGAGCCTGTGGATGGACGAGAAGGGCTATGCCACCATCGACGATTTCAGGGGCAGGGCGGTGCCCAATGTC
>JALSGY010000478.1 GCA_026982515.1 Paracoccaceae bacterium | reverse complement strand
TTCGGGGCCGGAATGACGGGCGGCATGGCCTATCTCCACGACCCCGAAGGCCGGGCGCAGGAGCTGATGAACATGGAGACGCTGGTGACCTGCCCGGTCACCGTGGAGCACTGGGAACATCAGCTCAAGGATCTGATCGAGCGCCACCATGCCGAGACCCGCAGTCTCAAGGCGGGCGAGATCCTCAACAACTGGGAGGCGGAAAAACGCTTCTTCCTGCAGGTCTGCCCCAAGGAGATGCTGGCCCATCTGCCCCAGCCGCTGTCTCTCGAGCAGGGCGCGATCCCGGCCGAATAGGGCATCTCGGGTTTGAACGGATCCACCCCGGCCGGGGCGGGTGCAATCTCGACCGGCGCCAATCTCGGCGCCGGGTTCCTAAATTTTGACCTGATCTTTCACAAAATCACCCCACACCGGCCATGGTTTTCCACCCTTCGCCAGCGACTATCGCCATAGTCGCAGCCTTTGCGCGAGCATTTGATGGCAACCTATCTCGATCAGTTCTTTCTCATCGACCCATATGCCCCGCCCCCTGCGGGGACACAGTTGAATTACGTCAAGCTCACCCTGACCGACAACAACAACGACGGCGATTTCGACCGCTTCAGCAATGACAGCATCGACGGGGTGGATATCACCTCTTCCTGGCCCGGCGATACGGTTACAGTCGATGTTCCCGGTGTCGGCAACGTCACCTATACCGGCGTCACCTTCTACCTGGCCGACGGGCGCAAGGTGTTCACCCCCAATGACGGGCAGGTGCTGCAGAACGGTACGCTGGTTTCCACCACCTTCGTGGACAGCCAGGGCCCGCTGCTTGTCAATGATCTGGGTCCGCCCTGCTTTACCCCCGGCACCCTGATTCGCACTGCCCGCGGCGAGGTGCCGGTGGAAGACCTGCGGGTTGGCGACAGGGTGGAGACCCTCGACAACGGGCTTCAGGAAATCCGCTGGATCGGCCGGGTGAGGGTGGACGGCACAGGCCGGTTCGCCCCGGTGGTGTTCCGCCCCGGCGCCATCGGCAACGCCCGCGAGTTGCGGGTCAGCCCCCAGCACCGGGTTCTGGTGCGCGGCTGGCAGGCCGAACTGCACTTCGGCCTGCCCGAGATGCTGGTCCCGGCCAGGCACCTGGTGGATGGCGAGACGGTGGTGCAGGAGGCCGTGGATACGGTGGTCTATCATCACGTCATGCTGGCCCGCCATGAGGTGATCTTCTCCAACGGCGTGCCCAGCGAAAGCTTCTTCCCCGGCGATCAGGTGCTGCTGGGCGACCGCGCCACCCGTGCCGAACTGCTGGCGCTGTTCCCGCAACTGGACATGGCCCATGCCTTCGCCCATACCGCGCGCCCGATCGTGAAACGCCGGGAGGCCCCGGTTCTGGCGCCTGATTTCCGGCCGGCTCAGACCTCGACCAGCCCGACCACGTAATTCGCCCCGTACGCCTTGGCGCATTTCGGGCAGGTTGTGTAGTAGAACCAGATACCCTTTGCCAACCTGCCCCTCGCGCGGGCGAGGGTTTCAAGCTCGGCGCACCATTTCCTGATCTCGCTAAAAGGCCCCTCGAAGACCCGGGTAAGGAAATCCCCCGAAAGAGTTGTCATTTCCTCGTTCTCAATGGGCTTCGAAACCGCGAAGAAATGCTCCGCCAGCCATGGCGATACCTCTCGGCTGAGCACGATGTGGCCTTCCTTGTCGAAGGCGCCGGCGTCTGCGATATTGGCCAGAACGCGCGGGAACACCCGCCCCATGTTGAGCGGCACGTGCATGAAGCTGCGGGTCTCGGCACGCACAAAGGGCTTGTTTCTGAAATGCAGTTCCTGCCCGTCCCAGCCTTCCGGCTTGAAGCGGGGGCAGCAGCCGGTTGGCTTGTCGGTGATGTCGTATCCGGGGAGTTCATTGACCAGCATGGAGTCACCTCCGTTCACGATATCGTGAGTCTCCGCCCTGCGATGCTTCTTCGCAATGATGTGGGTCAACTCGCAGCCGGTGCTTGACCGCCCCGGCGGGGGCATGCCTATGTGCGCCCGTGGCACGAAGGGCGAAATCCGCAAGATCCGCACCCCGCAAACGGGCGGCGAAGAAACCGGGGGCGCGCCGAAAGGCGGCGTTCGGGGGGTGGCGGCACGCGCTGCGCCGGCCCCTGCGCTGGCTGCGCCGCGGCCTTGTGGGGGCGGTGGCGCTGGTGCTGCTGTGGATTGCGGCCTTCGCGGTGATCGACCCGCCCACCACCCCCTACATGCTGGCCGAATCGCGCCGCTTGGGCGGGATAGACCGCCAGTGGGCGGAGATGGACGAAATCGCCCCGGTGATGGCCCGCTCGGTGGTGGCGGCGGAAGATGCCAACTTCTGTCTGCACTGGGGCTTCGACATGGCCGCGATCCGCACCGCAATGGAAGAGGGCGGCCGGCGCGGGGCCTCGACCATCAGCCAGCAGGTGGTAAAAAATGTCTTTCTGTGGCAGGGCCGCAGCTGGCCGCGCAAGGCGCTGGAGGCGCTGCTGACCCCGCTGGTGGAGGCGCTGTGGAGCAAGCGGCGCATTCTCGAAGTCTATCTCAACGTGGCCGAGTTCGGCGAGGGCGTCTTCGGCGTCAAAGCCGCGGCGCGGCACTATTTCAACGTCAGCCCCGCCGCCCTGACCCCCCGCCAGGCCGCACTTCTGGCGGCCGTGCTGCCCGACCCCAAGGCACGTTCGGTACTGCGGCCCTCCGGTTTCGTGCAACGTCGTGCGCAGGCGATAGCCGATGGCGCCCGGACCATACTCGCCGATGGCCGGGCCGCCTGTTTCGAGAGTTGAATTGCCCCGCGCTTCGCGGCATTGAGGGGCAAAGGTTACTCGAGCGGTATTTGCGATGATCAGACTTTACCACGTCCCCCTGTCGCCCTTCTGCCGGAAGGTGCGGCTGTCACTGGCCGAGAAGAAGCTGGAAGTGGAGCTGGTGGAAGAGCGCTACTGGGAGCGCAGCACCGACTTCCTGCACCGCAACCCGGCAGGCAAGGTGCCGGTGCTGAAGATGGACGGCCGCACCATGGCCGAAAGCACCGCGATCTGCGAATATATCGAAGAGGTTCACCCCGAACCGCCGCTGCTGCCCAAGGACGCGGCCCGGCGCTACGAGGTGCGCCGCCTGGTGGCCTGGTTCGACGACAAGTTCCACCACGAAGTGACCTCGAAACTGCTCTACGAGCGGGTCAACAAGAAGATCACCGGCGAGGGCTACCCCGACAGCCGCAACGTGAAGGCGGGTGCCAGGGCCATCCGCTTTCATCTCGATTACATGGGCTGGCTGCTGGACCAGCGCCGCTGGCTGGCCGGCGACGTGATGACCCTGGCGGATTTCGCGGCCGCAGCGCATCTTTCGGCGCTCGATTACATATCGGACGTGGACTGGAACCGCAACGCGAGCGTCAAGGACTGGTATGCCAAGATCAAGTCGCGCCCGGCCTTCCGCTCGATCCTGGCCGATCACGTGCCGGGCTTCCCGCCGCCGCCTCATTATGCGGATCTGGATTTCTAGCCGCGGGGTTTGCATCAGGGGCTGTCTGCCCCTCTTGCCCCCGTCTGTGCCGGGGGCAATTCACCCCGAAAGTATTTCGAGACAGAAGAAGAGGCCGGGGTGAGAGACGATCTGAAGGATCGCTTGCGGGAAAGGGCATTGGCCGAGGGGTTTGCGGCAATGGGCGTGACGCGCCCGGATGCGCTGCCCGAACTGGCCGGGCGGCTGCGTGAATTTGTCGGGGCCGGGATGCATGGGCAGATGGGCTGGATGGCCGAGCGCATGCACTGGCGCGGCAACCCGGCGGCGCTGTGGCCAGCGGCGCGCTCCGTGGTGATGCTGGCCGAGGCCTACACCCCCGCACACGATCCCCTCGCGGTGCTGACCCGGCATGAGAGGGGCGCGATCAGCGTCTATGCGCAGGGCCGCGACTACCATGACATCGTGAAGAAGCGGCTAAAGCGGGTGGGACGCTGGCTTCTGGCCGAGGTGCCACAGGCCGAGATCAAGGTATTCGTCGATACCGCGCCGGTGATGGAAAAGCCGCTGGCCGCAGCCGCCGGGCTGGGCTGGCAGGGCAAGCATACCAACCTGGTCAGCCGCGAGATGGGAAACTGGTTCTTCCTCGGCGCCATCTTCACCACCGTGGACCTGGAACCGGACCCGCCCGGCGAGGAACATTGCGGCACCTGCCGCGCCTGCCTCGATGCCTGCCCCACCGGGGCCTTCCCGGCGCCCTGGCGGCTGGATGCGCGGCGCTGCATCTCCTACCTGACCATCGAGCACAAGGGACCGGTCGAAGACGCCCTGCGCCCCGCCCTGGGCAACCGCATCTACGGCTGCGACGATTGCCTCGCCGTCTGCCCCTGGAACAAGTTCGCCGTTGCCGCACGCGAGCAACGCTATGCGGCGCGGGCCGATCTTCTCGCCCCGCCGCTGGCGGAACTGGCGGTGCTGGACGATGCCGCCTTCAGGGCGAAATTCTCGGGCAGCCCGATAAAGCGGATCGGTCGCGACCGCTTCGTGCGCAATGTCCTTTATGCGATCGGCAATTCCGGCGAGGCGTCCCTGCTTGCGCTCGCTGCCCGCCTGACGCAGGACCCGGACGAGGCCGTGGCCGACGCCGCCCGCTGGGCCTGCACCCGGCTGGAGGGGGCTGGCTGAGCGGTGCGTTTCGGCCTATGTGGGCCGGGCAGCGGATGGGGTTTGCACGGATGACGCAACAGCGGGTGATCTTTGATGCGGGGCCGGTGGCCGGGGGCACGGAGTTTGCCGCGCCCCTGCGCCTAATACGCGCCGAGTCCCCCGCTGACGTGCCCCGCGCATTGGCCGAGATGGAGGCGGCACGGGCCGAAGGGCTGTGGCTTGCGGGCTATGCCAGCTATGAGCTGGGCTATTGCCTTGCCGCCGACAGGCTGGGGCCGCTGATGCCCGCGGGCCGCGCCACGCCGCTCCTGCTGTTCGGCGCCTTCGAGGGCCCGCGCCCTGCGCAACCTGCCGCAGCCACCAGCGCGCGGCTGAGTACCCCCGAGCCGGAAATGGATTTTCCCCGTTACCGCGAGCTCTTCGCCCGAGCCCATGACTACATCGGCGCGGGCGACATCTACCAGGTAAACCTCACCTTTCCGATGCGCACACACACCGATGCCGCGCCGGCCGAGCTGTACGCAGCCCTCGCCGCGCGTCAGCCGGTAGGCCATGGCGCACTGGTGGAACTGGGCGGGCCTGCGGTGCTTTCGCGTTCGCCCGAGCTGTTCTTTTCCGTCTCCGGCGGCACGATCACCACCCGTCCGATGAAGGGCACCGTGGCACGCGGCGCGACACCGGCCGAGGACGCCCGCCTTCGGGCCTGGCTGGCGGCATCCGAGAAGGACCGGGCCGAAAACCTGATGATCGTCGATCTGCTGCGCAACGACATCGCGCGGGTGGCCGAAGCGGGTTCGGTCATGGTGCCGGAGCTGTTTCATGTGGAAAGCTACGAGACTGTGCACCAGATGGTATCGGAGGTGGAGGGGCGGCTGGTGCCGGGCACCGGGCTGGGCAATATCTTCGCCGCGCTCTTTCCCTGCGGCTCGGTTACCGGGGCGCCGAAGGTACGGGCGATGGAGATCATCGCCGAGCTGGAGCAGACCCCGCGCGATGTCTATTGCGGGGCCATCGGCTGGGCCGCTCCGGACGGGCGCGCCAGCTTCAACGTGGCGATCCGCACCCTGGTGATGCAGGAGGACGGCGAGCTGCGGCTGAACGTGGGGGGCGGTGTCGTGTGGGACAGCACCGACGAGGCGGAATATTCCGAGGCCCTGTGGAAGGCGCGTTTCGCGATACTGGATTGAGCCGGCGCCCCTGAGCTATCCTTCGGCGCGGATATCGGCGGCGATCCGCATCTCGCGCAGGGGGCGGACGATGGTGATCGCCTGCTGATAGACGGGGTGCGCCTTGTAGGCCTCCAGTGCTGCCTCGTCGGCAAACTCGCCATAGACCACCACGTCAACCTCGCCCGACAGCCCGTCGGCCTGCATGTTTTCCTGCACCTCGAGGCGATCCGCATGCTCGATCGACTTCAGCAGGCGCAGCCCCTCGAGGATGCGCGGCAGGTCGGCCCTGTCCCTGGCGGAGAAAAACACGATGTGGCGGATCATGGTCTGGCTCGCTGTGGTTTGCTGACGCGCGCCGTCTTTGGAGCAATGCCGCGCGAAGGTAAAGAGGAGGCAATGTCACGCCACATGTTATTGGAGAAAAGCTGCCCAACGTGGTAAGCTTGCCCCCACCCAGGCAGACAGGAGGACCGATGATGAAACGCCTTCCCTTTGGTCACTTCCATGTGCCGGATGATTCGGCCCGTCTGGCGCGGTTTCTTCGCATCGAGCGCGCGCAGCTGCCCTGGCCCTCGACCAGACGCCTGCAGCAGCGCCCCGCAAGCCGCAACGGCAATGCCATGGTGAGGGCCTTCGTGAAGATCGAGCGGCGCGGTGACGTGAAGGTGCCGGAAACGCTCTGACCCCGGCGCGGCGCAGGCGCCGGAACGTGCCGGGCGGCGGCCGGAAGAGGCCGCCGAATGTGGCAGGCACACACCGAAAACGTGACGATCAGTCACTAAATCAGGGGAAAACGGCGGCTACTTCCCGCGCTGACCGGGGGGTCGTCATCTGCCGGTACTTGCCGGGCGTGTGCCCCGCCTCAGCTGCGCACCAGCTTCTCGTAGCTCTCGGCAATGTCCCGCGCAAGCGCACCGACTTCGAAGCGGTAGTCGCCGATCTGCCCCACCGGGGTGACCTCGGCCGCGGTGCCCGTCAGCCAGCACTGCTCGAAGCCTTCCAGTTCTTCGGGCATGATGTGGCGCTCGTGCACCTTGATCTGGCGATCCTTCAGCATGCCGATCACCGTCTGGCGGGTGATGCCGTCAAGAAAGCAATCGGGCAGCGGCGTGTGCACCTCGCCATCACGCACGAAGAAGATGTTGGCCCCCGTCGCCTCAGCCACATAGCCGCGATAGTCCATCATCAGAGCGTCCGAGCAGCCCTTGGCCTCGGCCGCGTGCTTGGCCATGGTGCAGATCATGTAGAGCCCGGCCGCCTTGGCATGGCTGGGGATGGTCTCGGGGCTGGGACGCTTCCACTTGGAAATATCCAGCTTGGCACCTTTCATCTTGGCGTCGCCGTAATAGGCGCCCCATTCCCACACCGCGATGGCCACATGCACCGGGTTGCGGGCCGAGGCCACGCCCATGTCGGGGCCGGCACCGCGCCAGGCGACGGCACGCACATAGGCATCCTGCAGGCGATTGGCCCTGAGCACCTGTTCCTTGGCCCATTCCAGCTCATCCACCGACCAGGGCACCTCGAAATCGACCAGCTGCGCCGAACGCCTCAACCGCTCCGAATGTTCACGGCTCTTGAAGATCTTGCCGCCATAGGCCCGTTCCCCCTCGAATACGGAAGAGGCGTAATGGAGGGCATGGGAGAGGATATGAACATTGGCATCGCGCCAGTTCACCATCCTGCCATCCATCCAGATCAGACCGTCCCGGTCATCGTAAGAGCCACTCATCCTTCGTCATCCTTCCCATTACGCCAGGGGCGAATTTTTCAGATGTTGCGCAGATTAAGTCCGTTTCGGACATAAAATTACGCGAAACCCGGGAATCGCTAACAATTGATTCTTGGAAAGTCAACAAGACTGACATAAAATCTTCCCAGGCGCGCGAATTGTGATCGGAGGGTACAAATGGCCGAGGGTAGCGGCGGCAGCGGCCACAGGGGCGAGGACCTGCTGTTCCTGACCGATGAGCAGTTGCGCAAGGGGATCGAGGCGATGTTCTTCGCCTACCGGGGCTTCACCGCCGATCCGGACCGGATCCTCGAAAAGCACGGCTACGGGCGGGCCCATCACCGGGCGATCCATTTCATCAACCGCTCACCGGGAACCACCGTCAACAATCTGCTGGATATCCTCGGGGTGACCAAGCAATCGCTCAACCGGGTTCTTCGCACCCTGATCGAGGACGGGCTGGTGGAAAGCCGCATCGGCATCCGTGACAAGCGCGAGCGCAACCTGTACCTCACCGAAAGCGGCCGGACCTTCGAGGAAGAGCTTTCTCGCGCCCAGCGCACCCGGATGCGCGTCGCCTATCGTGCCGCCGGGGCCGAGGCGGTGGCGGGCTTTCGCAAGGTGCTCGAGGCGATGATGGATGCCGAGATGCGGCGTCATTTCAACAACCTGAAGGACTCCGCCCCATGAGCGCCCCCGAAGCGCATCTGCTGATCGTGGACGATGATGAACGCATCCGCGGGCTGTTGCAGAAGTTCCTGCTGCGCAACGGCTTCCTGGTGACCGCGGCGCGCGATGCGGCCCATACCCGCCGCCTGCTGGCGGGGCTGGAGTTCGACCTGATCGTGCTTGACGTGATGATGCCCGGCGAAGACGGAATCAGCCTCACCCGCAACCTGCGGGAGACGCTCGAAACCCCGATTCTTCTGCTCACTGCCAAGGGCGAAACCGAAGACCGGATCGCCGGGCTCGAGGCCGGCGCCGACGACTATCTGCCCAAACCCTTCGAGCCGAAGGAGCTGCTGCTGCGGATCAACGCGATCCTGCGCCGGGTGCCGCAGGAAAGCCCCGCCGGCTCTGTGCCGCAGGTGCTCCACCTTGGCCCCGTCCGCTACGACGTAGAACGCGGAGAATTGTGGCGCGGCGACACGCCGGTGCACCTGACCGCCACCGAAAGCCAGCTGATGAGAATCTTCGCCGCCAGCCCCGACCAGCCGGTGAGCCGGGCCAAACTGGTGGAAAAGCTGGGCCGTGACAGGGGCCAGGCACAGGAACGCGCGGTGGATGTGCAGATCACCCGGCTGCGCCGCAAGATCGAGCAGGATCCCAAACAGCCCCGCTACCTGCAGACGGTGCGCGGTGCGGGCTACATGCTGGCGCCGGATTAGCCCCGGAGCCCATCAATCCCGCACTCACCTCACCCGGG
>JALSGY010000477.1 GCA_026982515.1 Paracoccaceae bacterium | reverse complement strand
CGAGGCCGCGCGCCAGGCGCATGCCCTGGCCGGGCCGACCTGGATCCTGGCCCTGCACCAGAGTGCCGGCCGGGGCCGGCGCGGCAGGCCGTGGTGTGATCCGCCCGGGAATTTTGCCGCCACCCTGGTGATGCGTCCGGCCGAAGCACCCGCGCTGGTGGCGCTGCGCTCCTTCGTGGCCTCTCTTGCCCTGCTGGAGGCCCTTTCCCGGGTTACCGGCCGGGTCGGGGCCTTTGCGCTGAAATGGCCCAATGACGTGCTGCTCAATGGCGGCAAGGTGGCGGGCATCCTGCTGGAAAGCCTCGGGGGGGGCGGCGGGCGTGTGGCGCATCTGGCCATCGGCATCGGCGTGAACCTGAAATCCGCGCCCGCCCCGCATGAGCTGGAAGAGGGCGCCCTGCGCCCGGTCTCGCTTCTTTCCGAGGCCGGTGTCGCGGTGAGCGCGGAGGAATTCCTCGACATTCTCGCCCCGGCCTATGCCCGCTGGGAGGGCCGGTTCACCACCTATGGATTCGCCCCGGTGCGCGAGGCCTGGCTGGCCCGCGCCGCCCGTCTGGGCGAGGCGATCACCGCCCGGACCGGAACCGAGAGCATCACCGGAATCTTCGAGACGGTGGACGCCGCCGGCAACCTCGTCCTATCAACACCGAAGGGCCGCCAGGCGATCGCGGCGGCGGACGTGTTCTTCTGAAGGAGGGCGGCATGCTGCTGTGCATCGATTGCGGCAATACCAACACGGTCTTTTCCATCTGGGACGGAGAGAAGTTCCTGGCCACCTGGCGCACCTCCACCGAGTGGCAGCGCACCGCCGATCAGTATTTCGTCTGGCTCAACACGCTGATGACGGCGCGCGGGCTGGATGTGAAGATCGACTCGGTGATCATCTCCTCTACCGTGCCGCGGGTGGTGTTCAACCTGCGCGTCCTGTGCGATCGCTACTTCGGCTGCCGTCCTCTGGTGGTCGGCAAGCCCGATTGCCTGCTGCCGGTCAATCCGCGGGTGGACGAGGGCACCCAGGTGGGGCCGGACAGGCTGGTCAATACCGCCGGCGCCTTCGACCGGCACGGCGGTGATCTGATCCTTGTCGATTTCGGCACCGCCACCACCTTCGATGTGGTCGCCGTGGACGGGGCCTATGTGGGCGGGGTGATCGCGCCGGGTGTGAACCTCAGCCTCGAGGCCCTGCACCACGCCGCCGCCGCCCTGCCGGACGTGGACATCACCCGCCCCCAGCAGGTGATCGGCACCAATACGGTGGCCTGCATGCAATCGGGGGTCTACTGGGGTTACATCGGGCTGGTGCGTGTCATATGTGAGCAGATCAAGGCCGAGTACAACCGGCCGATGCAGATCATCGGCACCGGAGGGCTGGCACCGCTGTTTGCCCAGGGCGAAGCCCTGTTCGACTGCATAGAAGACGACCTGACGATGCACGGGCTGACCGTGATCCACCGTTACAACAAGGAAAACGGAAACCCATGAGCAAGAACCGCCTGATCTACCTTCCCCTGGGAGGCGCCGGGGAAATCGGCATGAACTGTTATCTCTACGGCTACGGGCCGAAAGGCAGGGAGCGGTTCATCATCGTCGATCTGGGGGTGACCTTTCCCGACATGGGCCACACCCCGGGGGTGGATCTGATCCTGCCCGATATCGAGTGGATCGAGGAACGCCGCGAGAGGCTCGACGGGATCTTCATCACCCATGCGCACGAAGATCACGTGGGCGCGGTGGGGCATCTGTGGCCGCGCCTCAAGGCGCCGGTTTTCGCGCGCGCCTTCACCGCCCATATCGCGCGGCTGAAATTCGAGGAACGTGGCCACGACGAGCTGCAGATCAGGACGGTCTCGCCCTTCCCCGAGATGGTCGAGGCCGGGCCCTTCAAGGTGGCTTTCGTGCCGATCTCGCACTCCATTCCCGAAAGCTCGGCCCTGGTCATCGAAACCCCGGCCGGGAGGATCGTCCATTCGGGGGATTTCAAGCTCGACCGCACCCCCGGTATCGGCGAGCCCTTCGACCCCGATCTCTGGGCCGAGGTGGCCGCCCCCGGCGTGCGCGCCCTGGTGTGCGATTCCACCAACGTGTTCTCGCCCCATCCGGGCCGCTCCGAAAAAGCCGTGCGCCCCGAAATCGAGCATCTGGTGGCCGGTGCCAGGGGCATGGTGGCGGCAACCACCTTTGCCTCCAACATCGCCAGGGTGCGCACCCTGGCCGAAGCCGGCCACAAGGCCGGGCGCTCGGTGGTGCTGCTGGGCCGGGCCATGCGGCGGATGATCACCGCCGCGGTGGAGACCGGCATCCTGCACGATTTCCCCAAGGTCATCAGCCCCGAAGAGGCCGCGCAGATGCCGCGCGAAAAGGTGATGCTGCTGTCCACCGGCTCTCAGGGCGAACACCGCGCCGCCACCGCGGCACTGGCGCGCGGCAAGTACATGGGCCTGTCGATGCAGGAGGGTGATCTGTTCCTGTTTTCCTCCAAGACGATCCCCGGCAACGAGGTTTCGGTGGCCCGTATCGTCAACCAGTTTTCCGAGATGGGGGTCGAGGTGGTGGATGACGAGGACGGCCGCTATCACGTCTCGGGCCACGCCAACCGCCCCGATCTGGCGGAGTTCCACCGGATCGTCGCGCCGCAGTTCCTGATTCCGATGCATGGCGAGCACCGCCACCTGCGCGCCCACGTGGCGCTGGGCGAGGAATGCGGCATTGCCGGGATCATCGCCCCCAACGGCACCATGGTGGAGCTTACGGGCAAGGCGCCGCGCATCGTCGAACATGTGGAAACCGGGCGCACCTATGTGGATGGGCACATCCAGATCGGGGCGCTTGACGGGGTGGTGCGCGAGCGCCTGCGCATGGCCCAGAACGGGCATGTGATGGTGACCCTGATCCTCGAGGACGACGAGCCCCTCGGCGAGGCCTGGTGCGAGGTCATGGGGCTGGCGGAGACGGGCATCTCGCGCAGCCCGGTGGCGGAGGTGCTGGAAGAGGATGTCACGCAATTCCTGATGCGGGCCGGGCGCAAGACCCTGGCCGATGACGAGCGCCTCGAAGAGGAGATCCGCAAGATCGTGCGGCGCACGTCCCAGGAGGAACTGGGCAAGAAGCCCGAGGTCACGGTGGTGATCAGCCGTCTGAGCTGATCTGCGCGCACGGCCCCTGAGAAGGCCACGAGAGCCGATTTCCCGGAAGGGTCAGCCGGCGCGGCGTTCGTCGAAGCTCTTGGCAATGAAGCCGGGCAGGTGATCGCCCATGCCGACGACCTTGTCGTCGCCCTTGCCCTTGCGCCCCTTGCCCGAGCGGCCGCCGCGCGCGGGCCTGGCGCCCTTTTCGGCCGCCCGCGGGGCTTCAGCCTCCTGCGGGGGTTCGGCCGGTTCGGGAGCCTCGGCGGCGGGGGCTTGCTCTGCCTCGGCCGGGGCGGCCTTGCGGGGCTTTTCCTCCTCGGCGGGGGCGGAGGGGCTGGTGGGGCGGGCCTTCGCCTCGTCCCTGGGCTTGCCACGTGTGCCGCGGCTGCGCTTGCGTCGGGGCTTTTCTTCCTGACGGGCCTCGCGCTCTTCGGCCGGTGTTTCGTCGGGTTCGCTCCCGCCGGTAAGCGGGTTCTCGCCGCGGGGAATTTCCTTGCCGATCAGCCGCTCGATGGCATCGAGGTTCTTCTCGTCGCGCGGCTCGCAGATCATGATCGCCTTGCCCTCGCGCCCGGCGCGCCCGGTGCGGCCGATGCGGTGCACGTAGTCTTCCGCATGGCCCGGCACATCGAAGTTGAACACATGGCTGACCGAGGGCACATCGAGGCCGCGCGCGGCGACGTCGGAGGCCACCAGGAAGCGCAAGCTGCCCTCGCGGAACCCCTCCAGCGTGCGGGTGCGCTGCGACTGGTCCAGATCGCCATGGATCGGGGCCGCGTCATAGCCGTGTTTCTTCAGCGATTTCGCGACGATATCCACATCCGTCTTGCGGTTGCAGAAGATGATCGCGTTGGTGCACTTCTCGCCCTCGGCATCGATCAGGGCGCGCAGCAGGCGGCGTTTTTCGCTGGCAGCGCGGTCCTTGCGCGAAGGGCGGAACTTCACCACCATCTGTTCTATGTTTTCCGCCGCCGTAGCCTGGCGCGCCACCTCGATGCGGGCCGGGGCCGACAGGAAGGTGTTGGTGATGCGCTCGATCTCGGGGGCCATGGTGGCCGAGAAGAACAGCGTCTGGCGGGTGAAGGGGGTCAGGCTGAAGATCCGCTCGATATCGGGGATGAAGCCCATGTCGAGCATCCGGTCGGCCTCGTCCACCACCATGATCTGCACGCCCGTCAGCAGGAGCTTGCCGCGTTCGAAATGGTCCAGCAGCCGGCCCGGTGTGGCGATCAGCACATCGACGCCGCGGTCGATCAGCCTGTCCTGCTCCTTGAAGGAGACGCCACCGATCAGCAGCGCCTTGGTAAGCTTCACGTATTTGGCGTAGGCATCGAAGTTTTCCGCCACCTGTGCAGCCAGTTCACGCGTCGGGCACAGCACCAGCGAGCGCGGCATCCGCGCCCGTGCCCGGCCCTTGGCCAGCAGCGTGATCATCGGCAGGACGAAACTTGCCGTCTTGCCGGTGCCGGTCTGGGCGATGCCCAGCACGTCGCGCCCTTCCAGCGCCGGTGGAATGGCACCGGCCTGAATCGGCGTTGGCGTTTCGTAGCCGGCTTCGGCAACGGCTTTGAGGACCTTCGGGTCCAGGTTCAGGTCAGAGAATTGAGTCATTTAAGTCCGTGTTCTTACGGACACTTCATGGCCCGCAACGTCGTTTGAGGCGATGGCCCGAGTGGCCGTCTTGCCTGCAAGTGCCTCATAATATGGTGTGCCTATAGAATAACGCGGGCGGGGTCAATGTGGCAGGGGCTTTGAGGGGTCAATGTAGCTGTCATGACTCAGATTGTTTCGATTCCGGAAACATGCCGGGCACGGCCCCGGCCGGATCCTCATGCCAGTTCAGCCGCCGGTAGTCGAAGCCGGTTTCGACCGTCGGCTTGACGATGCGAAAATAGGGCGACAGGTCGAAGTCGCGCGGCACGTAAAGCGAATGATGCCGGATCGCCAGGATCTCGTTGGCGCAGTGCGCGGGGCAGCCGGCCCAGATTTCCGGCAGGATCGGGTAGCGCACCTGCTGGAAGGCCTCGGCGATCAGGGTCGAGCAGATCGCCCGGGTCGGATCGCCCGACCCCAGCGCCAGCATCCGCCGCCGCCAGCGCCGGGGCACCGGCGGCTGGGGCAGCAGGTAGCGGACAAGATCGACAACGTTCTTGAGATCGTACTGCCTTCCGACGGAGGAGACCATGTAGCCCACCACGGTATCCAGATCCTCGGGGCTGAGGCCCACGGGGCGGCAGATGCGGGTGTTGAGTTCGGCGTAACGCTCCAGCGAGATGCGCCGCACGCCATCTTCGAGATCGGCCTCGATCAGCTCGGGGCCGCTGCCGTCGGGGTTGACGCAGAAGGCGGCGTGCGACCAGGTGGAATGGGTAAGATACTTGATGGCACCGGAAATCCGGGTATTGCCCTCGACCAGAAGCACGTCTCCCGGCTGCAGGGCCTGGCGCAGCAGGCGCACCGGAGTGACGGCGAAATGAACGTATTTGCCGACCGGCCTTTGCAGGTAGGCGGCCAGGGCGCGGCCGGCAGCTCGTGATACGCGGTTGGCCATGGTTGTACGAAATCCCGTGAAAGACACGTCAGTTTAACCACGTTCCGCGAGGAAGGCGAAGTCAACTCCCCGCTGTGAATGCGGGATCAATGGAGATGCTAGACCTGCATCTCCTTGACCGCCGCCAGCGTCAGCTCCGGGTGGTCGCGCTCGATGCGGTCGATGTCCCACTGCAGCCGGGTGAGGTAGACCAGGTCGCCGTCGTTGTCGTAGCTGACATGGCCCTTGTTGGCGGCTACGAAGGCATCCACCGCCGCCTGCGGGCCGGTGATCCAGCGCGCCGAGGTGAACTGCGAGGGCTCGAAGCGCACCGGCAGGCCGTATTCCAGCTCGATCCGGCTGGCCAGCACCTCGAACTGCAGTGCGCCGACCACGCCGACGATGAAGCCCGAGCCGATCATCGGCTTGAACACCTTGGCCGCGCCTTCCTCGGCGAACTGCATCAGGGCCTTCTCCAGGTGTTTGGCCTTCATCGGATCGCCCGCGCGCACGCCCTGCAGAAGCTCTGGCGCGAAGGAGGGGATGCCGGTCACCCGCAGCATCTCGCCCTCGGTCAATGTGTCGCCGATGCGCAGCTGCCCGTGGTTGGGGATGCCGATGATGTCGCCGGCCCAGGCCTCTTCGGCCAGTTCGCGGTCGGCGGCCAGGAACATCACCGGGTTGGAAACCGCCATCGGTTTTTTCGAGCGCACGTGCATCAGCTTCATGCCGCGCCGGAAATGCCCCGAGGCCAGGCGCAGGAAGGCCACCCGGTCGCGGTGTTTGGGGTCCATGTTCGCCTGCACCTTGAAGACGAAGCCGGAAACCTTTGACTCATCAGGAGAAATCTGCCGCGGCTCGGCCTTTTGCGGCTGCGGCGGCGGGCCGAATTCGGCGATGCCGCGCATCAGCTCCTGCACCCCGAAGGAGTTGATCGCCGAGCCGAACCAGATCGGGGTGAGGGTGCCGTCGAGGAAGGCCTGCCGGTCGAAGGCGGGCAGAAGCTCGCGCGCCATCTCCACCTCCTCGAGGAACGTCTCCAGCAGATGCGCGGGCACGTGCTCGGCAAGGCGCGGGTCGTCGAGGCCGTTGATCTCGATGCTTTCGGCCACCACGTTGCGCTCGGCCCGGCTCATGATTTCCAGCCGGTCATGCAGAAGGTCGTAGCAGCCGATGAATTCGCGCCCCATGCCGATCGGCCAGCTGGCCGGGGTGACGTCGATGGCCAGGCTTTCCTGGATCTCGTCGATGATCTCGAAGGTATCGCGGGATTCGCGGTCCATCTTGTTGCAGAACGTCAGGATCGGCAGGTCGCGCAGCCGGCAGACCTCGAACAGCTTGCGGGTCTGGCTCTCCACCCCCTTGGCCCCGTCGATCACCATTACCGCCGCGTCCACCGCGGTGAGCGTGCGGTAGGTGTCTTCCGAAAAGTCGCTGTGGCCGGGGGTGTCCACCAGGTTGAAACGCCATTGGCGAAAATCGAAGCTCATGGCCGAGGCGGAAACGGAAATGCCGCGTTCCTGCTCCATCTTCATGAAGTCCGAACGCGTGCGCCGTGCCTCGCCCTTGGCGCGCACCTGGCCCGCCATCTGGATCGCGCCGCCGTAAAGCAGGAACTTCTCGGTCAGGGTCGTCTTGCCCGCATCGGGGTGCGAGATGATGGCGAAGGTCCTGCGGCGGGCGATCTCGGCGGGCAGGTCAGGGATGTTGTCGTTTCGCTGAGGCATGGCGGGGATATAGGGCAGCGCCGGCGGGGGCGCAATCTGGAAGGGTTTACCCGATGTTCAGCATGTTCCCGGATGCTCGGGGCATGATGGTGCTCATGCGGCATGTTTCCCGGTGGCGGGCGTGGCCGGTGCTGGTGATGGCGTTCCTGGCGGGTTGCAGCGATTCGGGACAGGAAGGGGCGGTGGAAACCTCGCCTCCGGCCGGCTATGCCGCCTATGAGGCGGAGATGGCCGGGCTCCAGGCCACCTGGGGCGGGGTGGCGGTGACAGATCCGGCAACCCTGCCGCTCTCGGGCAGTGCCCGTTACGATGGCGTGCTTCGTCTCGACAGCGAAACCGCGGCGGGCAACGTGCTGCTCGATGGCGCGTTGCAGCTGGATGTGGCTTTTGCCAGCGACAGCCTGTCGGGCAGCGCAGGCAATTTCGTGAGTCAGGCAGAGGTGCCCTATGACGGGATCCTGACAATCGCCAACGGGGTGATCGACAGGCTGGCGGATACGTCCACCAGCTACACCATCCTGGCCGATCTGTCCGGTGCGCTGACCGGCGGGGGCGAGACGCTGAACTATGCCATCACCCTCAACGGCGATTTCCTCGGCCTTCAGGCGGGCGCCGTGATCGGGGTGCTTCAGGGGCAGGTGGTTCACGCCGCAGGCAGCGGCCTGGTGCTGGGCGATTTCCTGGCCGCGCAATAGGCCGGCGGAGCCTGCCGCGCGGGGTGCGGCGGGCAGGGGCGATGAAGCTTCCGGTTCGTGCGGCTGCCGTGCAGGATCGGCAAGCGGCAGAAGGCCCCGGTTGCAGGGCCTATCGGCCCCGGCCTTCGGAGGCGCGCCGCAGCAGAGCGGCGGCCTGGGCTCGGGGGAGGGCCTCTTCGGGCAGGTCGTTGCGGCGGGCCCCCTGCAGGTGGGCGCGGTGCAGCCTGTCGCGCAGCCCGTGCGGCAGCCGGGGCGTCAGGAGCGGGTCGGCCAGCATGCTTTCGGCGGCGATTCCCTCCACGTAGATGATCTCGTGGCGATCGAAGAGCAGCTGGAAATAGTCGATGAAACCGCCAGGCCTTTGCACCACGCTCTCGCCGTCCACCAGCTGCCCGGCGCGCACCGTGATCTCCGGGCGTCCTGCGCCGGCCTCGTCCCTGCGCTGGTAGATGAACAGCCGGTGATTGCTGCCCAGCGTCAGATCGGCGGTATTGTTGAGCACCCCCTTGCGAATCACGATCGGAGCAAAGGCGCCGGTGGCGCGCAGGGTCTGTCGGCCGATCCAGCGAATCGGCTGGGGGCCGTGATCGCGGGTCATGACCCTGTCGCCCACGGCGAGCCGTTCGATCGCCACCTGCCCTGCACCTGCCGTCAGCACCCGGGTGCCGCGGGCGAAGGACACGCAGGCGAGATCCGCCAGGCACTCCTCGGCGCCCCTGCTCTCGATGCTGACAAGGGTGTAGCTTTCTCCAGGCCGCAACGGGGCAAGCGGCATCAGATAGGCCTCGGGCGTCGCGCCCGCTTCAGTCCCGGCCAGCACGATCGCGTCGATGGTGCTGCCGTCGCCTGCCATGAGGGTGAGCCGCCCGTCCGCCCGAAGTGCCGTGCCGGGGGTGCCGACCTCG
>JALSGY010000476.1 GCA_026982515.1 Paracoccaceae bacterium | reverse complement strand
CACCACCTCGAAGTTTTCGGGATCGCCGAAGACCCGCTCGGCCTCCTGCCCGATGATCCCGGCCTTTTCCAGCACGTCGCGCTTCTGCGCGGTCGAGATCAGCGCCCCCATGCGGGTCTGCTCCAGCCGGGGGTTGCCGATCACGGTCTTTTCCAGCCGCGCGCTGATCGCCTTGATCACCGCCTGGACCTGCGGCTGAGGCGCGATGATGCGCCGGATGGCGGTGCATTTCTGCCCCGCCTTGACGGTCATTTCGCGGCAGACCTCCTTGACGAAGAGATCGAACTCGGGCGTGCCCGGCACAGCATCGGGCCCGAGGATCGAGGCGTTCAGGCTGTCCTGCTCGGCGATGAAGCGCACCGAGTTTTCCAGGATGCGCGGGGCCGATCGCAGCTTCAGCGCGGTGGCGGCCGAGCCGGTGAAGGAGACCACGTCCTGACAGCTCAGACGCTCCAGCATGTCGCCCAAGCCCCCCGAGACCAGCTGCAGCGCCCCTTCCGGCAGGATGCCCGCCTCCAGCATCAGCCGCACCGCGGCCTCGGTCACGTAGCACGAGGCGGTGGCCGGCTTGACGATGGCCGGCACTCCGGCCAGCAGGGTGGGGGCGAGTTTTTCCAGCATGCCCCAGACCGGGAAGTTGAACGCGTTGATGTGCACCGCTACCCCGTGCAGCGGGGTGCACACATGGCGCCCCAGGAAGCTGCCCCCGCGCGAGAGCTGCTCCACCTCGCCGTCGAGGTAGACATGGCCGTCGGGCATCTCGCGCCGGCCCTTGGAGGCGAAGACGAACATGGTGCCGATACCGCCGTCGATGTCGATCAGGTGGTCCTTCTGCGTGGCGCCGGTATCGAAGGAAATGTCGTAGAGCGCCTGCTTGTGCCCGCTCAGGTGCAGCGCCAGCGCCTTGAGCATGCGCGCCCTGTCGTGGAAGCTCATGGCGCGCAGGGCCGGGCCGCCCCTGTTGCGGGCATGTTCGAGCATCGCCTGGACGTCGAGGGCGTCGTTTCCGGCGGTTGCGATGATCTCTCCGGTGATGGCAGAGGCGATCGGGCGCGCACCCCTGCCGGGTGCCACCCATTCGCCGGCGGCGTAACTGTGGATCTGTCGGATGGTCATTGTCGTCCTCGGTCGTGTCTGGTGGCAGGGCAGGGGCGGAAGGCGGAAGGAAGGGGCAAGGGCATGGTTCAGGGGCCCATCTGTTCGGGCAGGAAGAGCACCAGCGCAGGCAGCAGCACGATCAGCGCCAGGCGGAAGATGTCGGCCACCCAGAAGGGCGTGACGCCGCGAAAGATCGTGCCGGTGGAGACATTGCCCACCACGCCCTTGAGGATGAACACGTTGAGCCCCACCGGCGGGGTGATCAGGCTGATTTCCGTCACCACCACCACCACGATGCCGAACCACACCGGATCGAACCCCAGCGAGATGACCAGCGGAAAGAAGATCGGCACCGTCAGCAGCAGCATCGAGAGGCTCTCGAAGACGCAGCCCAGCACGATGTAGATGCCGAGAATCATCAGCATCACCACGAAGGGGGGCACGTCATAGGCGGTGACGATGGCGATCAGCGCCTCGGGCAGCCCCGCGAGGTTGACGAAATTGGAAAAGATCTGCGCCCCGATCAGCACCGCGAACAGGGCGGCGGAGGTGAAGGCGGTATCCTTCAGAACCTCGAAGGTGATCCGCCAGTCCAGCCCGCCGCGCGACAGCGCGATCAGGAAGGCCCCCATGGCACCCATGCCGGCGGCCTCGGTGGGCGAGAAGGTGAGGTTCAGGGGGGCAAAATCGAACACCCCGTAAAGCCCGCCGATCACCAGGAAGAACAGCAGCAGTACCGCCCAGACCGAGCGCAGCGCCCGCAGCCGCTCGCCCCAGCCGGCGCGCGGCCCTGCGGGGCCTGCCTGGGGGTTGCGAAACACCGTCCAGCGCACCGCGAAGAGGTAGAACAGGATGCCCAGCAGCCCCGGCACGATACCGGCGATGAACAGCTTGCCGATCGAGGTTTCGGTAAGCAGGCCGTAGATCACCAGGATCACCGAGGGCGGGATGAGGATGCCCAGCGTGCCGCCGGCGGCGATCGAGGCGGTGGACAGCCCGTCGGCATAGCCGTAGCGGCGCATCTCGGGCATCGCCACCTTCGACATGGTCGCCGCGGTGGCCAGCGAGGATCCGCAGATGGCCGAGAACCCGCCGCAGGCGGCCACGGTGGCCATGGCCAGCCCGCCGCGCAGATGGCCGAGGAAGGCGTTGGAGACGGCGTAAAGCTCGCGCGCCAGTCCGCCCTTGTTGACGAACAGCCCCATCAGGATGAACAGCGGAATCACCGACAGCCCGTAATCCTGCGCGGTATCGGTGATCTGGCGGCCGACCATGGACATGGCCGCCTTGAGGCCCCGCTCCGAAAAGATCGAGCCGCCGCGCTCCCACGCGAAGCCCAGCGTGCCCACCAGCCCCATCGCGAACACGATGGGCATGCGCAGCAGAACCAGCGCAAGGACGATGGCAAAGCCGATCAGGGCTGCGGTCATTGCTCTTTCTCCAGCAGGGCGGGGACGAAAAGGTGCATGATGCCGGTAATCACCAGCGCGCCGGCCGTCACGGCGGTAGCCGCGGCGATGAACCAGCCGATGTAGAATTGCGGGATTGCGAGGTATTCGGTGACGTCGCCGTAATCGCGGGCGCGCTCGGCCAGCACCCAGACGCGCCGGGCGGGCCAGATCAGCATCACCCCCGAGGCGACGTGGATCAGCCCGTCGCGCAGCCGGTCGAGCCCCAGCGTCAGGAATATCCCGTCGGTGAGATCGACCGAGATGTGCTCGCCCCTGGTCGAGATGATCGGCAGGACGGAAAACACCATGATGGCCATCAGGATCCGGGTCAGCTCGGTGGCTGCCTCGATCGGGGCATTGAGCACCGAGCGCAGCATCACGTCGAGGAAGGTCATCACCATCAGGATGAACAGTGCCAGGCAGGCCAGCATGACAGGCGCCACGGTGGCACGGCGCGCCAGTTTGACGACAAGCCTCATCGATCGTTCCTCCTGCGGGGCGGTCCGGGCCGGCAGGCGTGCCGCCGGCCCGGTGGTTCTGCCTATCTGGCCATTTCGGCCTTGATCATCTCGTAGGCGGCCCTGGCATCGACGCCGGCGGCCTCGATCTCATCGAGAACGCGCTGCGTCACCTCGGCGGCGATTTCGGCGAATTTCTCCTGGTCTTCCGCGCTGGCCTGATGGATCGCGTTGCCTTCGGCGGCTTCGGTGGCCTCACGGCCGATGGCGTCGATCTGATCCCAGATCCTGCCCAGCTCGCGGCTCAGCGGTTCGCCGAAGACCTTTTCCTCGAGCGCCTGTTGCAGGTCTGCGGGAAGGTCGGCGAAGGTGTCCTCGTTCATGATGAAGGCGAAGGAGCCGCGATAGAGCCCGCCCGGCATCTCGTAGACATGCGGGGCCACTTCCGTGAGCTTGAAGCCCTTGCGCGATTCGAACGGCATGACCACCCCGTCGGCAGCCCTGGAGGCCAGGGTTTCATAGACCTTCGGCGCCGGCACCTGGATGCCGGTCGCGCCGAGGGCCGAGGCCACGTCGCCGCCCACGCCGCCGGGCACGCGCACCTTCAGCCCCGGGACCTGATCGAGCGAGGTGACGGGATCGGCCGTGTGCAGCTGGGCGGGGCCATGGGTGTGCAGGGCGATGACCTTCACGCCGCGGTGCTCATCGGCGGCCTTGAGGTATTTTTCGTAAGCTCGCCAGTAGGCCACCGAGGCGGCCTCGGCCGAGCCCTCGTAACCGGGCAGCTCGATCAGCTTGGTGGTGACGAAGCGCCCCGGCTGGTAGCCGTGGAAGATGATCGAGACATCCGCCGCGCCGTCCTGGATGAGGTCCATCTGGGCCGGTGGCGGGGCAAGGCCGAGCTTGAGTTCGGTATGCACGCGCCCGTTGGTGGCCTCATCGACCATTTCGGAGAACTTCGGCCACATCAGCGCGTTGATGCCGTGGGTCGGCGGCGCCCAGCTGGAGATCGTCAGCGTGTATTCCGCCTCGGCACCGGCCGAAGCGGCGGTGCCGGCCAGCGCCAGCGCCGCGCCGGCCAGCAGGGTTTTCAGTGAAGTGAATTTCGCCATGGTGTCCTCCCTTGGGTAATGGCTTGCAGGGTTCAGTTGCTTGAAACGATTTCGGCCAGGGGCCACGAGCCGGGGCTTTCATCGGCCACCTGCCGCATGGTCCGGGAAATTTCCTCCCAGCCCAGTGCCTGGGCGTGGTGCATCGGCCCGCCGCGCCAGCGGGGGAAGCCGTAGCCGTGGATCTGGACCATATCCACCTCGTCAAAGCCCGCCGCGATGCCCTCCTCGACGATCCGCGCGCCCTCGTTGGCCAGCACCGCCAGCAGGCGGGCGCGGATGTCATCGGCGGAAAATTCGCGGCGTTCGATGGCGCGTCTGGTGGAATACTCCTCGATCAGCGCCTCCACTTGCGGATCGCGCAGGGGCGTGCGGCTGCCCTCTTCGTAGCGGTACCAGCCCCTGCCGCTGCGCTGGCCCAGCCGGCCCATCTCGCACAGCATGTCCGAGATTTCCTCGTAGCGTTCGCCCGGATCGCGGGTAGCGGCCTGGCGCTTGCGGTTGGCCCAGGCGATCTGCAGCCCGGCCATGTCCTGCATCTCGAAAGGCCCCATGGCATAACCGAAGCCGCGCATTGCCGCATCGATCTGGTGGGGCAGGGCGCCATCGGCCAGCAGATATTCGGCCTCGCGCCGGTAGGCGGCCAGCATGCGGTTGCCGATGAAGCCCTCGCAGATGCCCGACAGCACCGGCACCTTTCCCAGCCGCCGGGCCAGTGCGAAGGCGGTGGAAAGCACCTCGGCACCGGTCGCGGGCAGGCGCACCACCTCGACCAGTTTCATGATTTGGGCGGGCGAGAAGAAGTGCATCCCCAGACAGCGGCCGGGGTTGGGCAGGCCGGCGAATATCTCCTCGGGGTTCAGGTAGGACGTGTTGGTGGCCAGGATGGCCCTTTCGTCCAACGCTTCGGCGAGGCGGGCGAAGACTGCGCGCTTGGCGGCGAGATCTTCGAACACCGCCTCGATCGCCAGATCGGCCCCCGCGGCGTCGGCGTGATCGGCCGATGTGTGCAGGGCCGCGAGACGGTCCCGATGCTCCGCCGGGGTGATCCGGCCGCGCCTGAGGGCGCTGTCAAGCAGTTGCCTCACGCGTTCGCGGGCGTCCCGGGCGGCGTTTTCGTCACGCTCGATCACCGTCACCTCCAGCCCCGCGCCCAGGCAGGCCGTGGCGATACCCGCGCCCATCAGCCCGCCGCCGGCGATGGCCACCTTCTTCACTTCGCGCGGAGCGGTGCGGGCAATCGCCGCGGGCCGGGTCACGGCGCGTTCGGCGAAAAAGGCATGACGCAGGGCGCGGCTTTCGTCGGAACCGCGCAGTTTCAGGTGCAGCGCGCGCTCCCTCGGCTGGCCCTCGGAAAAGGGCAGGGCCGCCCATTGCAGCGCCTCGAAATTGTGCAACGGCGATTGCTGCCCCCTGGCACGCTTTTCGATGCGCGCCCGCGCTGCGCTCAGCGCTTCCGCCGAGGGCATCTTCACAGTTCGCCGGCTGACCGGCTCCGGGCGCGGGGGCAGATCGGCGATGAAGGCCTCGGCCCCCTGGCGCAGGTCGCCGGAAACGATGGCATCGATCGCCCCTGCCGCGGCCAGATCCTCGGCCGGGAAGGTCTTGCCGAAACAGGCCATCTCGATGGCCGTCTCCATGCCCAGAAGCCGCGGCGCGCGTTGCGATCCGCCGGCCCCGGGGATCAGCCCCACGTTGACTTCGGGCAGTCCGAAGCGGGTGCCGGGCAGGGCGATGCGCCAGGCGCAGGCCATGGCGATCTCGAATCCCCCGCCCAGCACCTTGCCGTGCATCGCGGCGATGAAGGGGGTGCGGCTGTCCTCTATGGCATTGACCACATCGGGCAGGTGCGGGGGCTCGGGCAGGCGGTCGAATTCCGACATGTCGCCGCCGGCGATGAAGGTCTTTCCCTCGCACAGCAGCACCGCAAGGCGCGCGCCTTGCGCCTGCGCCACCGCCTCTTCCAGCCCCCGGCGCACGGCGGTGGAGGTGGCATTGACCGGCGGGTTGTTCACCGTCACCCAGGCAATACCGTTCGTAATCTGCGTCCTCACCGGCGAGGTACTGGGCATGTCGCGCGTTTCCACTTCGGTTTCGAGAAGTCGGGGATATTTATTGACCAACCGTTCGGTTTATGCAAGTGTTTTCGCGAAGGCAGGACAGATCGACGAAACATGAGCAAGACGATATGCACAAGGGACATGGGCGGGTGGGTCGAGATCACCCTCAACCGCCCTGAGAGGCTGAACAGCTTCAACGACGAGATGCACCTTGCCCTGCGCGCGGCCCTGCAGGGCGCTCGCGACAGCGGCGTGCGCGCGGCGCTGCTTACGGGGGCAGGGCGGGGTTTCTGCGCCGGGCAGGACCTGGAAGAGCGCGACCCGGAGAAGATGCAGGGCAGGCCAGATCTCGGCCGTACTCTTGCAGAATTCTACAATCCGCTGATCCGGCTGATCCGGGCGCTGGAGTTTCCGGTGGTCTGTGCCGTCAATGGGGTGGCTGCGGGTGCGGGGGTCAGTATCGCCCTGGCCTGCGATATCGTCCTGGCGGCGGAAAGCGCGAAGTTCGTCCAGTCCTTCGCCAGGGTCGGGCTGGTGCCCGATGCCGGCGGCAGCTGGGCGCTGGCCCGGCTGCTGGGCGAGGCCCGCGCCAAGGCGCTGGCCCTCACGGCCGAGCCCCTGCCCGCCGCCACCGCCGCCCAGTGGGGGCTGATCTGGAAGGTGCTGCCGGACGATGCGCTGATGGAACAGGCCCGGGGGCTGACCGCGCGTCTTGCGGAGGGGCCTACGCTGGGGCTGGCGTTGACCAAGAAGGCCATTCAGGCGGCCGGCACGAATACGCTGGAGGAACATCTGGATCTGGAGGCCGAGTATCAGAGGATCTGCGGCGAAAGCCCCGATTATGCGGAAGGTGTCAGCGCCTTCCTTGAAAAACGCGCACCGAATTTTACGGGACGGAAAGAATGAGCATGACGCCGAAAGAACGCGCCGAGGCCGCCGCCAGGGCCATGTGGGGGGAGGATCGCGCCTCGGCCTGGCTGGGGATGGAAATCCTGGAGGTGGACGAGGGTCGCGCCACGCTGGTGCTGACGGTGGAACGGCACCACACCAACGGCCACGGCATCTGCCACGGAGGCATCACCTTCGCGTTGGCAGACAGCGCCTTTGCCTTTGCCTGCAACAGCCGCAACCAGGCTACCGTGGCTCAGCACAACATCATCAGTTACCTTGCTCCGGCCCGGCTGGGCGACAGGTTGACGGCGCGCGCCAGCGAAGTGGTGCTGAACGGACGCAACGGAATTTACGACGTGCAGGTGACCAACCAGGAAGGGGTGCGGATTGCCGAGTTTCGCGGCTTTTCCCGTGCCATCAAGGGCACTCTTTTCAACGAAGACGAAGGCTGAAACCCATGGAAGACCTGACCCCCGACAAGCAAGACCTGGAGCCGATCGAGATTGCCTCGCGCGATGAAATCTCCGCCCTTCAGCTGGAGCGGCTGAAGTGGTCCTTGCGCCATGCCTATGAGAACGTGCCGATGTATCGCCAGCGCTTCGACGAGGCTGGCGTGCACCCCGACGACCTGAAGACGCTGGCCGACTTGGCGAAGTTTCCCTTCACCTACAAGAACGACCTGCGCGATAACTACCCCTTCGGGCTGTTCGCGGTGCCGCGCGAGCAAATCGTGCGCATCCATGCCTCTTCGGGGACGACGGGCAAGCCCACGGTGGTGGGCTACACCCGTCGCGATATCGACACCTGGGCCGATCTGATGGCGCGCAGCCTGCGTGCCTCGGGCACCCGGCCCGGCGATATCGTGCACGTGGCCTACGGTTACGGGCTGTTCACCGGCGGGCTGGGTGCCCATTACGGGGCCGAACGCCTGGGTGCCACGGTTGTGCCTGTCTCCGGCGGCCAGACCGAGCGGCAGGTAACCCTGATCAGCGATTTCCGTCCACATACCATCATGGTGACGCCTTCTTACATGCTCAACATCCTCGAGCAGTTTCACAAGGCCGGGCTCGATCCGCACCAGTGCTCACTGAAGGTGGGCATCTTCGGGGCCGAGCCCTGGACCAACGCCATGCGCCGGGAAATCGAGGAGGCCTTCGACATGCACGCGGTGGACATCTACGGCCTGTCCGAGATCATGGGCCCCGGCGTGGCCAACGAATGCGTGGAAACCAAGGACGGGCTGCACATCTGGGAGGATCATTTCTACCCCGAGATCATCGACCCCGAGACCGGCGAGGTGCTGCCCGATGGCGAGATGGGAGAGCTGGTGTTCACCACTCTGACCAAGGAAGGGCTGCCGATGATCCGCTACCGCACCCGCGACCTCACCCGCCTTCTGCCGGGCACGGCGCGTTCGATGCGGCGGATGGAGAAGATCACCGGCCGCTCCGACGACATGATCATCCTGCGTGGCGTCAACGTGTTTCCCAGCCAGATCGAGGAGCAGCTGATGGCCACCGGGGGGTTGGCCCCCCATTACCAGCTGGAGCTTTACCGCTCCGGCCGGCTGGATGCCATGCGCGTGCATGTGGAGGCCCTGCCACATGCCGCCGACGACGCCAGCAAGGACGCCGCTGCGCGCATGCTCTACAAGCGCATCAAGGATATCGTCGGCGTCTCCACCGAGATCAACGTGGCCGATCCCGGCGGTGTTCCCCGTTCCGAGGGCAAGGCCCGGCGGGTCATCGACAACCGACCGAAGGAGTAGGCCCTTGGCCCGGACAATCGCCAAAGATCACGACCTCAAGCGCGAACAGATCCTGAAATCGGCCGCCAAGGTCTTTGCCACCGAGGGGTTTGACAGGGCCTCCATGGCCCAACTGGCCCGCGAGTGCGGCATCTCCAAGGCCAACATCTACCATTACTACGACAGCAAGGACGCCCTGCTGTTCGATATCCTCGACACCTATCTCAAGGCTCTGCGCGACCGCATCTGCGGCCTTGATCTGGCCGGGTTGCC
>JALSGY010000475.1 GCA_026982515.1 Paracoccaceae bacterium | reverse complement strand
GCCACCTGCCGACGGCTCAAACCGCTCGTAAGGGCCAACCGCACAGCCTCTGCGCGGAATTCAGGGGTTGGTCTCTGTGCCATGATGTCTCTCCTTTGTGGCAGAATACCAAGTCAAAGGAGCGGACAATTCCGGGACAGGTCCAGGGTGCGTTACCTGCGCGGACGCCGGCAGTTGGGGGATGGATTGAGGGGCATATTCTGGAAATTCTGCTTAAAATTTAACAATATCAAGTAATTGCAGAAAAATAGTGGCGGAGAGACAGGGATTCGAACCCTGGGACCCCTTGCAGGGTCAACGGTTTTCGAGACCGCCCCGTTCGACCACTCCGGCACCTCTCCGCGCAGGCTCCTTGTCGAACCGATGGTGTATCTAGGAAATGCAGCCGCCTCGCACAACAGGAAAATGCGCCGCTGGTGGCGGATTCGGGCCTTCCCGGCCAGGCCGGGCTTGGAACCCGCGCCATGAGCGCTTACCCTTCCGCCGGGCAATCTGCGGAGAGAGCATGAGACAGATCATTTACGCCACCATCTTCGGCCTGCTGGCCGCCATGCCGGCGCGGGCGCAGGGCAGTGCCGGGGTCGAGCGCCTCGCCGAGGCCCTGATGCTGCCCGAGATCATCGAGGTGATGCGTGTCGAGGGGCTCGATTACGGCGAGGTGCTGGCGGGCGAGATGTTCCCGGGGCGCGCCAGCGGGCGCTGGCAGGCGCTGGTGGACGACATCTACAACACCGAACGCATGGCCGAGGTGGCCCTGGCCGGGATCGAGGAGGCGCTGGACGGCCGCGATCTGACCCCGGTCCTGGAGTATTTCGAAAGCGAGCCGGGGCAGCGGATCCTCCGGCTGGAGCTCAGCGCCCGCAAGGCGCTTCTGGACGAAGAGATCGAGGCGCTGGCCCGCGAACGCGCCGCGCTGGCCTGGGCCGAAGGCGGCGCGCGGGTTGCGCTGCTGGACGAGTTCATCGAGGCCAACGCCCTGATCGATTACAACGTGGCCGGGGCTCTGAATGCCAATTTCGCCTTCTATCGCGGGCTGGCCGAAGGGGGCGCGCTGGGCGACGACCTCGACGAGGGGGAAGTGCTCGCCGACGTGTGGTCGCAGGAAGAGGCGATCCGCCAGGACACCCGGGAGTGGCTGCGCGCCTATCTGCTGATGGCCTACGGGCCGCTGAGCGACGCCGAGCTGCAGACCTATGTGGATCTGTCACGCACCCCCGAGGGGCGGGTGCTGAACGCGGCGCTGTTTGCCGGGTTCGACCGGATGTATGTGGGCATCTCCTACGCCCTGGGGCTGGCGGCGGCGGATATCCTTTCGGCGGATGAGTTGTAGACACCGGACCGCCGGGTAGGGCCGGGCTGACCGGATCGCCATTGCGGGCTTGACTTGGGGCCGGGATTCCAAGATAAGCCGCCATCTCGACCGGCGCGCGCCGGTTGAGGAATGGAATCGACGCCCCAGTGGCGCGCTGTTCGAGGCGGCATCAGCCGGAAAACGCCGGGCAACCGGGGCCGAAGAACGCGGAAGCAGGAAGGAAAATGCAATGTTTGCGGTCATCAAGACCGGTGGCAAGCAATACCGGGTTCACAGCGGGGATGTGCTCCGCGTCGAGAAACTCGCAGCCGATGCCGGCGAAAAGGTCCAGTTCAACGAAGTCCTGATGGTGGGCGCCACGGTGGGCACCCCGCTGGTGGAAGGCGCGGCCGTGCAGGCCGAGGTGATCGACCAGATCAAGGGCGAGAAGCTCATCCACTTCGTCAAGCGCCGCCGCAAGCACAGCTCGCAGCGCAAGAAGGGCCACCGCCAGCAGCTGACGGTGGTACGGATCATCGACATCCTCGAGAAGGACGCCGACAAGACGGGCGTGAAGGCCGCCGTGGGCGCGGGCTCGGTATCGGCCGCGGCCGTTGCCGCCGCCGGGCCGGCCGCGAAGAAGGCCGCCCCGAAGAAGGCGGAGGCCAAGGCCGAGGCGCCGAAGAAGGCCGCTGCGAAAAAGACCGAGGCAGCGAAGAAGGCCGCCTCCGGGAAGGCGTCCGCCAAGGCCGCCGGGGACGACCTGAAGAAGCTCTCGGGTGTCGGCCCGGCGCTGGAGAAGAAGCTGCACGAGGCGGGCATCACCACCTTTGCCCAGATCGCCGCCTGGACCGAGGACGATGTGGCCGCCATGGACGAGAAGCTCTCGTTCAAGGGCCGGATCGAGCGCGAGGGCTGGATCGAACAGGCCAGGAAGCTGGCTGCTGAGAAGGAGTAACGAGCCATGGCACACAAGAAAGCAGGCGGTTCATCCCGCAACGGGCGCGACAGCGCCGGCCGCCGCCTTGGCGTGAAGCTGTTCGGGGGCCAGCGGGCCATTCCCGGCAACATCATCGTGCGCCAGCGCGGCACGAAATACTGGCCGGGCCAGGGCGTCGGCATGGGCAAGGATCACACCATCTTCGCCACCGCCGAAGGTGCCGTGACCTTCCACAAGGGCCTCAAGGGCCGCACCTTCATTTCGGTGCTTCCGGTGACGGAGGCCGCCGAGTAGCCGAAAACCTCAGGTATTTTTTCAGGGGATCGGCGAAAGGCCGGTCCCCTTTTTCATTCCGGAGAACGCCGCCATGACGGCCGTGTGCAGATGTCTTTCCACCCCCCGCGCCCCGGCGCATCAAAACCCGCGTGAACGGGTTCGGCGAGGCCTTGCGGGCGGCGGATGCAATGGCCATCTGGCAGGTATCAGCCGATACCGCCGCGCCCGGCGCGGCAGGCACCAGGAGCGAAAAGACAGACGAAACCGCGGCGGCCGGTCGCCCGGAAGAAAGAACATTGTTGCGGACACGGGCCTGAGGGCCGCCGGTTGTGTCCTCTTCGTGCTCTTCAGAGGAGGGGAAGCATGATTCTCGACCAGATACCTGATCTGCCCACCATAGAGGCGGAACGGTTCATCCTGCGTCCGGTCCGGCGCTCCGACACGGGGCTGCTGGCCCTGCACATGGGCGACCGGCGCGTGGCCGAGGCCACGGGATCCATCCCCCACCCTCTGCCCCCCGGGGCGGCCGAGGCCTATGTGGTCCGCGCCCAGGCGAAGGAGCGCAACGAGGATCTGTGGGTGATGGACGGCTCGGCCAACGGGCTGGCCGAGGTGCTGGGGGTGGTCTGGCTCAAGCCGATGGACCGCGACCAGTCCGAGATCAACTTCTGGGTGGCGCCGGCCTTCTGGAACACCGGGCTGGCCTCGGAGGCGGTGCGCGCCATGGTCGAGGCCAACCCCCATGACGCCCGGACCATGTTCGCCGAGGTCTTTCAGGACAACCCGGCCTCGGCCCGCGTGGTGACCAACGCCGGCTTCGAATACCTTGGCGACGCCGAGGCCTTCTCGCTGGCCCGCGGCGTTACGGTGCCAACCTGGACCTATGTAAGAAAACTCGGGGGCTGAGCCTGCAGGCCCCCGCTGACGGCCGGGCTGCCGTTTCCAGCCTTCAAGAGTGGGCTGCCCGAGGCCGCTGCTCATCTCGATGGCAAGGCTTGAGGATGTACGCGAATACCTCTATCGCCTGACCGGGCACAACCCGGAGGCCGCAACATGAAGTTCCTCGATCTCGCCAAGGTGTATATCCGTTCCGGCAGCGGCGGCGGCGGTTGCGTCAGCTTCCGGCGCGAGAAATACATCGAATACGGCGGGCCCGACGGCGGCGACGGCGGGCGCGGCGGCGATGTCTGGGCCGAGGCGGTGGACGGGCTGAACACGCTGATCGATTTCCGCTATCAGCAGCATTTCTTCGCCAGGAACGGCCAGCCCGGCATGGGTCGGCAGCGCACCGGGCGCGATGGCGACGACATCGTGCTGCGCGTGCCTGTGGGGACCGAGATCCTCGACGAAGACCAGGAGACGGTGATCGCCGACCTCACCGAAGTGGGCCAGCGGGTGCTGCTGGCCAGGGGGGGCAACGGCGGTTTCGGCAACCTGCACTTCAAGTCCTCCACCAACCAGGCCCCGCGTCGGGCCAACCCCGGCCAGCCGGGGGTGGAGCGCACGCTGTGGCTGCGGCTCAAGCTGATCGCCGACGTGGGCCTGCTGGGCCTGCCGAATGCGGGCAAGTCCACCTTTCTGGCCGCCACCTCGAACGCGCGCCCCAAGGTGGCCGATTACCCCTTCACCACGCTGGTGCCCAATCTGGGCGTGGTCGGGGTGGACGATGCCGAATTCGTGGTCGCCGACATTCCCGGCCTGATCAAGGGGGCGCATGAGGGCCGCGGCCTGGGCGATACCTTCCTTGGCCATGTGGAGCGCTGCTCGGTGCTGCTGCATCTGGTGGACGGCACCGCCGGGGACGTGGCGGCCGACTGGCGCACCATCATCGACGAGCTGGAGGCCTACGGTGGGCACCTGGCCGACAAGCCGCGGGTGACGGTGCTCAACAAGGTGGATGCCCTCACCGCGCAAGAGCGCGCCGAAAGGTGCGCGGCGCTTCAGGCGGTCTCGGGCGGGCCGGTGATGGAGATGTCGGGGGCCACCGGCGAGGGGGTGCGCGAGGTGCTGCGCGCCTTGCGCGGACGCATCTCCGCCGACAAGCTGCGGCAGAGGAAACAGGGCGAGGAGGACGCGCCGTGGCAGCCCTGAACGAGGTGAGGCGGCTGGTGGTCAAGATCGGCTCGGCTCTGCTGGTCGAAGACGGCCGGCTGCGCGCCGACTGGCTGGCGGCGCTGGCCGAGGACGTGGCCGAGGCGCGGGCCGGCGGCACCGATGTGGTGCTGGTCTCCTCGGGCTCCATCGCGCTGGGGCGGGGGGCGCTGGGCCTGCCGGAGGGCGAGCTTTCGCTGGAGCAGTCCCAGGCGGCGGCAGCGGTGGGGCAGATCCGCCTGGCGCGCGCCTATGAACAGGCGCTGGCCCCGCACGGCATCACCACCGCACAGGTGCTGGTCACGCTCGAAGACAGCACCGACCGGCGCCGGTATCTCAATTCGCGCGCCACCCTGGCGCAGCTTCTGGCGCTTGGGGTGGTGCCGATCGTCAATGAAAACGACACCGTCGCCACAGACGAGATCCGCTTTGGCGACAATGACAGACTGGCCGCCCAGATCGCGGTGACCACAGGCGCCGATCTGCTGGTGCTGCTCTCCGACGTGGATGGCCTCTATACCGCCAACCCCCGCCAGAACCCCGGGGCGCAGCGGCTGGAGGTGATCGAGGAGATCACCCCCGAGATCGAGTCCATGGCCGGCGAGGCGGGCTCGGGGCTGTCGCGCGGCGGCATGAAGACCAAGCTCCTGGCCGCGAAAACCGCCACTGCAGCCGGCTGCACCATGGCGATCACCGAGGGCACCCGGCCGCATCCCTTGCGTGCCCTGGCCGAAGGCGCGCCGGCCACGTGGTTTGCGGCACGAGAAGATCCGCAGACCGCACGCAAGCGCTGGATCGCGGCGATGAAGCCGCGCGGCGAGATCTGCGTCGATGCCGGGGCTGCGGCGGCGCTGGCGCGGGGAAATTCGCTGTTGCCCGCCGGCGTGGTGGCGGTGCACGGCGAGTTCGGACGCGGCGATCCGGTGGCGATCCTCGGCCCCCGGGGGCAGCGCCTGGGCCAGGGCCTGACGCGCTACACCGCCGCGGAGGCCCGTGCCATCGCCGGGCGGCGCTCGGGCGAGATCGAGGCGGTGCTGGGCTACCCGGGGCGCGCGGCGCTCATCCACCGCGATGACATGGCGCTGTAGGGCATCCGCACGGGGCCGCTTTCCTCCGGGCGCAAATGCCCCTATCCTGGGCGGGGCACCATTTCGGGACCGAGGCGATGAAAGACACCGACGACATTCACCAGATGATGGCCGAAATCGGCCGCAATGCGCGCGCGGCGGCGGCCGAACTGGCGGTGGCCGGTGCCGCGCCGCGCCGCGCCGCGCTGGAGGCGGCGGCCGATGCGGTGTGGGCGCGGCGCGGCGAGATCATCGAGGCCAACCGCCGCGACATGGATTTCGGGCGCGAAAAGGGGCTGAGCAGCGCCATGATGGACCGGCTGATGCTGGACGAGGGGCGCATCGAAGGCATCGCCGCGGGCCTGCGCGCCGTCGCTGCTCAGGGCGATCCGGTCGGCCAGGTGCTGAAGGAGTGGGACATGCCCTCGGGGCTGCACATCCGCCGGGTGCGCACCCCGCTGGGCGTGATCGGGGTGATCTACGAAAGCCGCCCCAATGTCACCGCCGATGCCGGGGCGCTGTGCCTGAAGGCGGGCAACGCGGTGATCCTGCGCGGCGGTTCGGAAAGCTTCCACTCCTCCGGGGCGATTCATGCCTGCCTGGTGGAGGGGCTGCGCGCCGCCGGCCTGCCCGAGGCGGCCATCCAGCGGGTGCCCACCCGCGACCGCGCCGCGGTGCAGGAAATGCTGACCATGACCGAAGCGATCGACGTGATCGTGCCGCGCGGCGGCAAGGGGCTGGTGGGGCTGGTGCAACGGGAGGCGCGGGTGCCGGTCTTTGCCCATCTCGAAGGGATCGTGCACATCTACATCGACAAGGCTGCGGATCCGGCGAAAACGCTGGCCGTGGTGCTCAACGCCAAGACCCGCCGCCCCGGCATCTGCGGCGCCGCCGAATGCCTGCTGATCCACGACGAGCTGGCCGACAGCCTGGGCCGCGAGGTGATCGAGGCGTTGCTTGCGGCCGGGGTGAAGGTGCATGCCGGCGAGGGGCTGCAGTTTCCGGGCACGGTGCCCGCCACCGGGGCCGACTGGGGGCGCGAATACCTGGACATGGAGATCGCCGCGAGGCGGGTTGCGGACATCGACGAGGCGATCGAGCACATCCGCCGCTACGGCTCTTCCCATACCGATGCCATCATGACCGAAGACGATGCCGCGGCGGCGCGCTTCTTCGAACGCCTCGACAGCGCGATTTTGATGCGCAACGCCTCGACCCAGTTCGCCGATGGTGGCGAATTCGGCATGGGGGCCGAGATCGGGATCGCCACCGGCAAGATGCACGCCCGCGGGCCGATCGGGGCCGAGCAGCTGACCAGCTTCAAGTATCTGGTGGAAGGCAACGGCACCACCCGGCCTTGAAGGCGGCGC
The DNA here is from genome assembly GCA_026982515.1 of Paracoccaceae bacterium. Taxonomy (GTDB): domain Bacteria; phylum Pseudomonadota; class Alphaproteobacteria; order Rhodobacterales; family Rhodobacteraceae; genus S012-89. The sequence goes on along the minus strand of JALSGY010000475.1, from coordinate 2,133 downwards.
GGGCGCGCGCGGGCGGCCCGCAGCGCCGTCGCATTCGGGACAGGCTGAAACAGGGCTCAGAAGCTGACCCGCGCCGAGCTCTCGCCGCATTCGACCGCCAGTCGGCGGCCCAGGGCGCGGGCGGCCAGCGGGGCGAGGGCGAAATGGACCTGCGCCGCGTCCAGTTCGGGTTCCTGCGCCGCATCGGCAAGCGCCTGCCACAGCGGCGGGGCGATCTTCATCCGCTCCGCTTCGCCGGCAAGCGCCCAGTTGCCGCCGGCCTCGCGGATGGTCAGCCGCCCGCCCCAGGGCATGGCGCTCTCGAAGCACTGGATCAGCAGGAAGGCCAGTTTCACCAGGGCGCGGGGCTGGTCGCCGACGGGCTGCCAGTCGATCGCCAGCCGCCCGCCGGGGGAAAGCTCGTGCAGGATGGCGACGATCTCGGGCCGGCCGAGGCGCTGGCCCGCCCCGGCCGAGCCGAAGGCGATGCGGAAGAAGCGGATGCGCGCGGTGGCGTTGGCGATGCTATCGGTGATCAGGCCCATCTCCGGGCCCGGTGCGGCACCGGACATCGACAGAAGCTCGACCCCATTGCTGATCGCGCCCAGAGGGCTGATAAGATCGTGGCAGATGCGCGAGCCGAGAAGATCCGTCAGGTCATGGCGTCTTGCGGTCATGGGGTGGCTTTCGTCAGGAGAGGGCGATGGAAAACATGAACGAGATGCTCGAACCGGGCATGGTGGTGCGCAACCCGGCCCGCCCCGGCTGGGGGCGGGGGCAGGTGCAGTCCAACATCGACGGCCGGCTGACGGTGATGTTCGAACATGCGGGAAAGGTGGTGCTTGACGGGCGGCGCGTGGCGCTGGAACTGGTGGTGGACAAGTGAGCTCCTCTTCCGGTCTAACGGTGACGCTATCTCGCAACCATGAAGTGTGTCAAGGCCGCTTCCCTCGCGCAATCTGTTGCATTGGGCAGGCCGTGGCCCTACATAGCGCGCCATTGCCAACGGTTGCGGGCATGAAGGCCGGATGACCTCATCGGAAACGCGATTCGAACTGCGCCTGGCCCGCGACGAGCGGGACCTGACCGCCGCGCAGCGCCTGCGCTACCGGGTGTTCGTCGAGGAGCTGGGCGGCGACGGGCCGCTGGTGGATCACGAGGCACGGCTGGAGCGCGACGAGTTCGACCCCTGTTTCGACCACCTGCTGCTGGTGGACCCCGATCGGAACGCCGCGGCGCTGGACCACGTGATTGGCGTCTACCGGATGCTCACCGACGAGGCGGCGGCGCGCTGCGGCGGGTTCTACTCGGAGACCGAGTACGATCTGGAGCCGCTCAAGCGCAGCGGACGGCGGCTGGTGGAACTGGGGCGCTCCTGCGTGCATCCCGACTACCGCGGCGGCACGGCGATGTATCAGCTGTGGATGGGGCTGGCCGATTACGTGCTGGCGCGCGGCATCGAGATTCTGTTCGGGGTGGCCAGCTTTCACGGCACCGACGTGGCCGCCATCGCCGAGCCGCTGGCCTATCTGCACCACAACCACCTTGCCCCCGAAGAGCTGCGGGTGCGGGTGCGGGAGGCACATTTCCAGCCCATGGACCTGGTGCCGCCCGGGGTCATTGACCGCTCCCGTGCAATGCGCGCCACGCCGGCGCTGATCAAGGCCTATCTGCGGCTGGGCGGGGTGGTGGGCGAGGGGGCCTTCATCGATCACGCCTTCAACACCACCGATGTGTGCATGATCATGGATACCGCGCGGATGACGGCCCGCCAGCGGGAACGTTTCGCGAAGGAGCGCGCGTGATGGCAGTGCGCTGGGACCCCGGGCTGGAGCCCGCGCCGGTGCCGGTCGGCCCGGCGGGATGGCTGCGGGCAGCAGTGCGCGGCACCGCTCTGGTGGCGGTCACCTTCGGCGGGCTGGGGCTGTTGCTTGCGCTGCGGCTGGTGGAGCGCCCGCTGTGGGGGGTGCACCGGCCCTGGACGCCGCATATCACCCAGAACGTCTGCCGGCTGGCCTTCGTCATCCTGGGGATCAGGCGCAAGGTGCGGGGCAGCCAGATGCGCCGGCACGGGGCGGTGGTCTCCAACCATGCGTCCTGGCTGGACATCTTCGCGCTCAACGCCAGCAAGCGGGTCTATTTCGTCTCCAAGTC
>JALSGY010000474.1 GCA_026982515.1 Paracoccaceae bacterium | reverse complement strand
TTCAACCATCCGCCAGGCCCAGGCGTTTGCGAATCACCTCGTCACGCAGGCTGATTTCCTGGCCGACGAATTCGTCGGCATCGGGGCCGGACATCCATACCAGCGCCCGCGCCGGCCAGTCCGGCGCAATGTGCTCGGACCAGTCCAGCCGGCTGACGGGGTTGATCCCGCTGGCCTTGATTTCGCGCTGCATCCGAGTGGCCACGGTGCCCGGAGAAAGCCCCATCGCCCGGATGCCCGCCTCGCGGTATTCCTTGTCGAGGCAGCGGGTAAGCATCGCCGCCCCGGCCTTGGAGGCGCAGTAGTGGCTCCAGGCCTCCACCGGCCCGTGCGCCGCCCCCGAAGACACCGTAAGGATCGTGCCGCTCCCGGCCTTCAGCATCACCGGCAAGGCGGCCCGCATGCCGAAGAACACCCCCTTGAGGTTGATGTCGATCACCTGCCCCCAGGCCATCGGATCGGCCTCTGCCATATGCGCAATGGGCTCGATCACCCCGGCGTTGTTCACCAGCACGTCGAGCCCGCCGAACCGCTCGACGGCGCGGGCCACGGCGGCCTCCATGTCCTCATGGCGGCTGACATCGCCGGCCAGCGCCAGCGCCCTTTCCCCGATCTCGCCGGCCAGCGCCTCAAGGCTGCCGCGACTGCGCGCCAGCAGCACCACATTGGCGCCCTCTGCGGCGAAGGCCCTGGCCGCCTCGGCCCCTATGCCGCGACTCGCCCCGGTGATCAGAACGGTCTTTCCCTTCATCTCTGCCCTCCCTGGCACTGCTGCCCGGCACGAGCCGGACGAAAACAAATTCCCCTGTTCTCCGCCTTGCACTTGACCGAAACTCCGGCAGGCGGGAAGCTGATGATAACCGGTCTTGCACAAGTGAAAAAGGAAACGTCATGAAAACCGATTACCGTAAAATCCTTTATGCAACCGTCTCCCTCGCCCTTGTGCTGCCGGGAAACGCCCTGGCCGAAGTCACCGCGCCGGAAGTCTGGGACAACTGGAAGGGCTATTTCGAATCCCTCGGGCAGACCATCACCGTCGGGCAGCAGGAGGCATCCGACGGGGCGCTTGTATTGCAGGACGTGACGTTTTCCATGGATTTCCCCGAAGGGACCATGTCCGGCACCCTCGGCATGCTCGAGTTCCGTGAGCGCAGCGATGGCACCGTCGCCATCGCCATGTCACCGGATTTCCCGTTTTCGATCTCGGCCGACCCGCAGGGCGGCGAATCGGTGGACATGGCGATGATCATCCGACAGTCCGGCACCTCGATCGTGGCGTCCGGCGACAGCGAATCGATCACCTACGATTACCTCGCCTCCGCCGTCAGCGGCAGCATCGACAAGCTGATGGTCGACGGGGAGGAGCTTGATGCGACGGTCAGCTGGGAGCTGACCGACATCAAGGGGCGGTATGTTGCGGATCGTGGCACACTGTCCCGCTTCAGCAGCCGGACGAACGCAGCCGGCCTGAACTTCGACGTCGCGATCAACGATCCCGAAGAAGGCGGGCGCTTCACCATGAAGGGAACGGGGCAGGATCTGGTTTCCGAATATTCCGCCACCATTCCCGAAGGTTTCGACGCACAGGCCCCGGGCGCGATGTTCAACAGCGCGTTCGCCGCGCAGGGCACACTCCGCACCGGGCCTTCGGGCTATGAGATCTCTGCCGGGAACGGGGCCGAGAGCTTTCAGTTCACCGCCCGCTCCGACAGCGGATCGTTCGATTTCGCTCTGGCCGATGGCGCGCTCTCCTACGGAACTTCTGCCACCAACAGCGAATATTCCTTCACCTCGCCCGCCATTCCCTTCCCGCAAATCGCCCTGAAACTGGCCCAAAGCGCGATGCGCATCACCCTGCCGCTGGCGAAATCGGACGAGCCAAAGGATTTCGGCGTTCTCCTCAAGCTTGTCGGCCTGCAGGTGGACGAGGCCATCTGGTCGATGTTCGATCCGGGCCGGATCCTGCCACGCGATCCTGCAGACATCGTCTTCGACGTCAGCGGGCGCATGCGCTGGCTGATCGACATATCCGACCCGGCCGCCAGTGCCATGGCCGAAGAGCAGGGCGAGGTGCCGGCGGAACTCTATGATCTGAAAGTCAATGACGTCACCTTCTCCATGGCGGGGGCCGAAATCACGGGAAGCGGCTCGTTCGTCTTCGACAACAGTAATCTGGAAACCTTCGACGGCCTTCCCGCACCGACGGGGGCGCTCGATTTCCGCATTGCAGGGGCCAACGGCCTGCTCGACAACCTGATCGCCATGGGGCTGCTTCCGGCCGATCAGGCAACCAGCTTTCGGATGCTGCTGGCCGCCTTCACCCGGCCGACCGACAGTGCCGATATCGTGACCACGACGGTGGAAATCACCGGAAGCGGCGGCGTCTACGTCAACGGGCAGCAGTTCCAATAGGCCGTGATCAACAGGCCATGACCCGTGAAATGCACAATGCTGCCCGGTTTCCGGACGGCCCTTTGCGCATGTCCCGCTTGCGGCAGGGGCCCCGGCAGACTACCTGTGATCCTGTTTCCCGGATATGCAAGGGCCAACGATGACATCTCCCCTGTCCGATCTGACGCAATCTCTTCTGGATGCCGCGCACCGTGCTGGTGCCGAGGACGCCGATGCCATCGCGATCGACGGCACCTCGATCTCCATCGACGTGCTGGGCGGCCGGCTGGAACATGCCGAGCGCTCCGAGGGCGTCGAGATCGGACTGCGCGTGCTGGTGGGCCGGCGGCAGGCCTGTATCTCGGCCTCCGACACCCGCCGCGAGACCATCACCGCCATGGCCGAACGCGCCGTGGCCATGGCCCGCGAGGCCCCCGCAGACCCCGACATCGGCCTTGCCGCCCCCGAACAGCTGGCGAAATCGTGGAATCTCTCCGCGCTGGAACTGGCCGACCCGGCCGAAGAGCCCCGCCCCGCCGCACTGGAGGAAGACGCCCGCCGCGCCGAGGCCGCCGCGCTGGCGGTCAACGGCGTCTCACAGGTGCAATCGGCCTCGGCCGGCTTCGGGCGGCGGCGCATCCACCTTGCGGCGAGCAACGGGTTTTCCGGTGGTTACGAGCGCACCGACAGGGCCATCTCCTGCGTTGCCATCACCGGCGAAGGCACGCAGATGGAGCGTGACTGGTGCAGCGAGAGCCGTACCTTTCAGGCCGATCTGCCTTCGCCCGAAGAGGTGGGCAGGCTGGCCGGCGAACGTGCGGTGGCCCGTGCGGGTGCGCGCAAGCCAGCAACCGGCGCCTTTCCGGTACTCTATGACGAGCGCGTCGCCGCCTCGCTCATCGGTCACCTCATGGCAGCGATCAACGGAATGGCGATTGCCCGCGGCGCCTCCTGGGCCCGCGACCTGCTGCACGAGCAGGTGCTGCCTGCGGGATTGTCGATCGTCGAAGATCCGCACCGCCCGCGGATTTCGGGCTCGCGCCCCTTCGATGCCGAGGGCCTGCCCACCCGGCGGCGGGCCATCGTGGAAGACGGGGTGCTGACGGGCTGGATTCTCGATCTGGCCACGGCCCGCAAGCTGGGGATGGAATCCACCGCCAACGCCGCGCGCGGCACTTCGGCGCCGCCCTCGCCCTCGGCGGGAAATCTGGAACTGACCCAGGGGCCGCACAGCCGCGACGATCTGCTGCGCAAGATGGGCACCGGCCTGCTGGTCACCTCGATGATCGGCTCTTCCATCAACCCCACCACCGGCGACTACTCGCGCGGGGCCTCGGGGTTCTGGGTGGAAAACGGCGAAATCGCCTATCCGGTCAACGAGTGCACCATCGCCGGCAACCTGCGCGACATGCTGAAAACCATCACCCCGGCCAATGACGCGCGGCGCCATCTTTCGCGCGTGGTGCCGTCATTGCTGGTAGACGGGCTAACCATTGCCGGAGAATGACCTCCAGCTGCTGGCCCGTGCGGCCCGGGCGGCCGGGGATCTGGCCACAGGCTACTGGCAGCGCTCGCCCCGGTCGTGGGAAAAGGCCGAAGGGGCCGGTCCGGTAACCGAGGCCGACATTGCGGTGAACGAGCTGCTGAAGGCCGAGCTGCTGGCCGCACGGCCCGATTACGGCTGGCTGTCGGAAGAATCGGAGGACGATCCCGCGCGCCTGACCTGCCGGCGGGTATTTGTCGTCGATCCCATCGACGGCACCCGCGCCTTCATCGCCGGAGAACGCAACTGGGCTCATTCGCTGGCCGTGGCCGAGGGCGGGCACGTGACGGCGGCGGTGATCTACCTGCCGATGCTCGACAAGCTCTATGCCGCCACGCCCGGCGGCGGGGCCTATCTCAACGAGGTGCGCATCCGCTGTGCCGCGCGTACCGGGCTGGCGGGCGCGCAGGTGCTGTGCACCCGGGCCAACCTCGATCCGGGTCACTGGCCCGGTGGCGTGCCCGTGCTGGAGCGCCATTTCCGCCCCTCTCTGGCCTACCGGCTGGCGCTGGTGGCCGAGGGCCGTTTCGACGCCATGATCACCTTCCGCGACACCTGGGAATGGGACGTGGCCGCCGGGGCCCTGATTGCAACCGAGGCCGGGGCAAGGGTGACGGACTGCCATTTCGAACCGCCCCGTTTCAACAACCCAACTCCCACCCTGCCGGGGATGCTGGCAGCCTCCGGCAAGGTTCACGAGGAGCTGTGCCGGCACATACGGCCCGATCCTTGACCGTCGGGCGCATATGCTTACGGTGCGCTGCGACATCAATCCCGACCTGGAGGACCCATGACCCAACGCCTGCATCTCGTCTTCGGCGGTGAACTCGTCGATCCGGGCAAGACGGCCTTCAAGAATGTCGGCGACATCCACATCGTCGGCATCTTTCCCGATTACCAGAGTGCCTACGAGGCCTGGAAGGCCGAGGCCCAGCGCACCGTTGACAATGCCCACATGCGCTATTTCATTGCCCACCTGCACCGGCTTCGCGACGAGGAGGTGGAAGCCTCGCCGACCGAAGAGCTCGACAACTAGCGAAGACGGCACCGGTGCCCTCCCCCCTGGCGCTCTACCACCTTTTCGGGCCGATCCTGTCGGACAAGACCCGGCAGGGAAGCACGCCGGCAGACTGGCCGAAACGCCCGCCGGGACCGCTGATATGGCTGCACGCCCCGCGCAGGGAGGACAGGGAAATCGTTGGCGACATGGTGGCCCGGCTGTCCGATATCGAGCCGGACGCCTGGTTTCTGATCACCGGGAGGGGGGAGCGCGGCTCTGCCATGGAGGAGCAGAGCTTCACCACCTCCCTGCCCCCCGACACCCGCGCCGGGGCGGCACAGTTCATCGCACACTGGAAACCCGATGTCGCGGTGTGGATGACGGACAGCCTGCGCCCGGCGGTGATTGCAGAGGCCGCCGACAGCGGGGTACCGATCTTTCTGGTGGATACCGGCAGCGCGCTGCAGGTGGTGACCCGCGGCCTGCGGGGCTATCCCGGCCTGCTGCGCACCACGCTGCGGCGCTTTTCCGGCATCCTCTCGGGGGACGAGGCCACGCGCAAGACCCTGATCGCCCATGGCGCCGACAGGTTCATGATCGAGACCACCGGGGTTCTGGAAAGGGTGATCGAGCCCCCGCCCTGCAACGAGGCCGAACGCAACACCCTCGCCCGGCTGCTGGCGGCGCGGCCGGTCTGGCTGGCGGCGGAAGTGGGGCTGGAAGAGCTGCCGGTGGTGCTCGAAGCACATGGGCTTGCCGCACGCCGGACCCACCGGCTGCTGCTGATCGTCAGCCCCGGCAACCTCGATCAGGCCGAGCGCTTCGCCGAGCTCATGGCTTCGCGGAACCTCGCGTTCAGGCGCCGTTCCACCGGAGCCGAACCCGACCCGGAAACTCAGATCTATCTTGCCGATACCGACGGCGAGGCCGGGCTGTGGTACCGGCTGGCCATCGCCACCCTGCCCGGTGGAACACTGAAGGAGGGCGCAAAGGCCGGGCCCAACCCCTTCGATCCGGCCTCGCTTGGTTCTGTCGTGGTGCACGGGCCTTGTCTGGGGGTGCATCGCGAAGCCTATGAACGGCTGCAAAGGGCCGAGGCCTCAGTGAGGGTAGGGTCGGGCCCGGAGCTGGCCGGCGCCATCGATTCGCTGCTGGCCCCCGACCGGGCGGCGGAAAAGGCCCATGCCGCATGGGAGGTATGTTCGGCGGGGGCCGAGGTGATGGAGCGGGTGCTGGACATCATCGGCGAGACGCTGAAAAAACGTGGAGATGCCGCATGAGGCCGCCGCGTTTCTGGTACCGCTCGCCCCGGCGTCCGGGCCTTGCCGCCCGCCTGCTGGCCCCGCTCGGCGCGGCCTATGCGGCGGCCACCGCCCGGCGACTGCGCCAGCCGCCTGAATACAGCGCCGGCGTGCCGGTGATCTGCGTGGGCAACATCAACGCCGGCGGCACCGGCAAGACGCCCACCGTGATCGCCCTGCGGGAACGGCTGACGGCCATGGGCCTTGTGGCACATGTGGTCTCACGCGGATATGGTGGGCGGCTGGAGGGGCCCGTGCAGGTGGACGAACGCCGACACAGGGCCGCCGATGTCGGCGATGAGCCGCTTCTGCTGGCCGCTTTCGGGCCGACATGGGTCGCGAGGAACCGCGCTGCGGGTGTGCGCCGGGCCGAAGAATCGGGGGCGGATGTGATCGTGCTGGACGACGGGTTCCAGAACCCCTCGGTCGCCAAGGACCTTTCCATCGTCGTGGTCGATGCCTTCCACGGATTCGGCAATGGCAGGGTAATTCCTGCCGGCCCGCTGCGAGAGCCCGTAGCCGCCGGCCTTGCCCGTGCCGGGCTGGTGCTTTCCATCGGCCCGCCCGAAGCGCAGGCCCGATTCGAGCGCCGCTGGGGCAATGCGATCGCCGTGCCGCGACTGCGCGGCGCGCTGATCCCCCTGCACACGGGGATGGACTGGACCGGCCTGCGCGCCCTGGCCTTCGCCGGTATCGGCCACCCTGAAAAGTTCTTCGCCACTCTCGAAGCCCTTGGCGCCGAGATCGTTCGCGCCCTGCCGCTGGACGATCACCAGCCGCTCACCCCCGCATTGTTGAAACGCCTGGAGGGGGAGGCCCGCAAGCTGGGAGCACAGCTGGTGACCACCGAGAAGGATGCGGTGCGCCTGCCGCCGGAGTTCCGCCCCCGGGTGCTGACGCTGCCCGTGCGCCTGCAGATCGAGGATTGGGGCCCGCTGGAGGCGGTGCTGGCCGGGCTGGGGCTCGGCACCCCGTCTACTTCGCCTTCTTCGCCGCCAGTTCGGCCCTGATCTCCTGATCGTGTTCGCCCAGCCGGGGCGAGGCGCGGCCGAGCGAAACCTCGGCCTGCGAAAAGCGGAAGGGGGGGCGGATGGTGGGAATGCCTTCCACCTCGGCGCGCAGGCCCCGGTGCCGCACCTGCGGATCTTCGAAAACCTCGGCCATGTCGTTAATCGGCCCGGCCGGCACGCCGGCCTTTTCGCATGCCTCCAGCAGTTCGGCCCTGGTGCGCTGCAAGGTGGCCCCGGTCAGCCGGCGGGTCAGCTCCTCGCGGTTGCGGATGCGGTCGGCGTTGGTGGCGAATTCGGGCGCTTCAGCCAGTTCGGGTAGGCCGAGCAGGACGCAAAGCCGCCGGTACTGGGCATCGTTGCCGGTGGCGATGATGATCCAGCCGTCGGCACAATCGAACACCTGGTAGGGGGCAAGGTTCTGATGCGCGTTGCCAATCCGCCCGGGCGGCGTTCCGGTAGCGAGATAGTTCATCGCCTGGTTGGCGGTGATGGCGGTGGCGGCATCCAGCAGGGCCATGTCGATATGCTGGCCGCAACCCGTCTGCCGGCGCTGGTGCAGGGCCGCGAGAATGGCGACGGTGGCGTAAAGGCCGGTGAATATGTCGGCCACCGCCACGCCAACCTTCTGCGGCTGACCCTGCGGATCGCCGGTAACCGACATCAGCCCGCACATGCCCTGGATGATGTAATCGTATCCGGCCCGGTGCGCATAGGGGCCGTCCTGCCCGAAACCGGTGATCGAACAATAGACCAGCGCCGGGTTGAGGCGGCTGAGACTGTCGTAATCCAGCCCGTATTTCGCCAGCCCGCCAACCTTGAAGTTCTCGATCACCACATCCGCATCGGCCACCAGATCGCGCACCAGATGCTGCCCCTCCGGGGTGCGGAAATCGGCCCGGACGGAGCGCTTGCCACGGTTGCAGGCATGAAAATAGGCCGCCGAGGTATCGCCCTCGCGCTCGATGAAGGGCGGGCCCCAGCGGCGGGTATCATCGCCGTCGGGGCTTTCCACCTTGATGACGTCGGCACCGAGATCAGCCAGGGTCTGACCGGCCCAGGGGCCGGCCAGGATCCGCGCCAGTTCGATGACCTTCAGCCCTTCGAGGGGTGCGTTCATTCAGCCAGTTTCTCCTCCAGAACCGCCCTGAATTCGGAGTAGGGCATGTTGTTGTACTTCTGCCCGTTGATGACGAAGCTGGGAGTGGAATCGATGCCATCGGCCTCGGCGTTCTTCTGGTAGGTGGCGACCAGCGCCCTGGCCATCTGGGTATCGGTGAGGCAGGCGGCGACCTTGTCGTCGCTCAGCCCGGCATCCCGGCCGATACGATTCAGGTTGGCCACCACCTGTGCCACGTCGCCCCCGGCCAGCCACTGGGACTGCTGCTCATACAGCATGTCGGCAATCTGCATGTAGCGCTCCTGTCCTCCGCAGCGGGCCAGAAGCGCCGCCCACAGGCCGAACTTGTCGAAGTAGACCTCGCGGTAGACGAAGTTGATCTTGCCGGTGTCGATATACTCGGCCTTGAGCTGCTTGAGCGGGCCTGCATGGAAATTCTTGCAATGCGGGCAGGTGAAGGAGGCATATTCGACCACCGTGACGGGGGCCTCGGGATTGCCCATGGTGATGTCCTCGATCACCGGCAAGGCCTCCGCAGCGGGCGTGTCGGCCTGTGCGCCCTGCTGCTGCGCGGTCGGCACTGGAGGAGGCGGTGCCTCGTCGCCCTGCATGAAATACCACAGGCCGCCAGCGATGACTGCGGCGAGAACGGCCAGGATTGTCGTGATTCGGTTCATCTTTCTGCCTTCTTGCGTTTTTCCCTGGACAGGACATTCGCCCCGAGCGCCTCCAGCGCCCGGCGCAGATCCCCGTCCGCGATCCCGGCCACCGCCTTCCCGGCTGCCTTGCGTATCGAACTGTCGGGGCGCGGCGGTTTTTCCGGTTCGGCCGGGCGGAAAGCCACCTGACCTTCGGCAAAACCTAAGGGGGCGGTCTGCGTGATGTGGATGCGCGATATGGCCGCATAGCCGTAGCAGGCATTCACCTTCTCGATGATCTTCGGCAA
>JALSGY010000473.1 GCA_026982515.1 Paracoccaceae bacterium | reverse complement strand
TATCGGCAGGACCGTCGCCGCGCTGGAGCAGGTGGCCAGGGGGCAGGAGCGCCTGATCTCGCTCATCGAGGAGCGGGAGGAAGAAAGCTCGGCCCATGTGGACGCCGAAAGCCGGATGCGCCTGCGTTCCATCGATGTGCAGCTCTTGCGGATCCTCGAGGAGCTCTCTGCCGGCCGCCAGGAAAGCCTGGCCGAGCTGCGCGGCGATCTCGCGGCACTTGCCAACGCCATCAGGTCGCTCTCGCGCGAAACTGCCGGTGCCGACATTCGAGGGGCTTAGGCGATGGCGCTGACCCGCCGTTCCACCCGCCGCATGTCGGGCAGCATCTGGCCCGGTTTCGTCGACGCCATGACAGCCCTGCTGCTGGTGCTGATGTTCGTGCTGACGATCTTCATGATTGTCCAGTTCATGCTGCGCGAGACCATCTCGGGCCAGGAATCCGAGCTCGATGCCCTGACTGCCGAGATCACCGCGCTGGCCCAGGCACTGGGGCTGGAGCAGCAGCGCTCGTTCCAGCTTGAAGAGCAGGTCTCCGCGCTCGATGCCTCGCTGGAGCGGGCCCGCGCCGAAACGGAAGCCCAGGCCGCGCTGATTGCCTCGCTGACCGCCCGGGCAGATGCCCAGGCCGAGCAGATCGCCGCCCAGCAGGCCCGTATCGCCTCGTTCGAGGAACAGGTCGCCTCGCTTCTGGCCGAGCGTGACGCAGCCCGCGCCGAGGGAGAGGCCCTGGCCGCCAATGTGGCCGATCTGGAGGCCGCGCGCACGCAGCTGATCTCGGAGCGGGAGGCGCTGCAGCTGGCTTTGGCCAGGGCCCGCGAAGAGATCGACGCCCAGGCTGAGGCCGCCCGCCTTGCCGCCGCCCGCCGCGAGGCCCTGGAGGCGCTGGTGGCCGATCTGCGCACCCGGGTGGCCGAGCGGGACGCCTCGCTGGCCGACATGCTGGCGCAGCTGGAACAGAGCCGGGGGCAGGCGGCCTCGCTGACGTCCCGGTTGGCCGAACTGGAGGCGAGGCTGGCCGGCGAGACCGAGGCCAGGCAGGCGGCACAGGCCACCGTGGCCGGGCTGCGCGAGGATCTCGCGGCGCTGGAAGAAAAGCTGAGCGCCGAGGAAGCTGCCCGGCTGGCCGATCTGGCCGCTGCCGAGGCGCTGCGCCGCCGCCTGGCCGAGATGGAAACTTCGCTGAGCCAGGAAGAGGCCGCGCGCCTGGCCGAGGCAGCCGCCGCCGAGGCGCTGCGCGCCCGGCTTGCCGATGCCGAGGCCGCGCTCAGCGAGGAAGAGAAGGCCCGGCTTGCCGAAGCGGCCGCCGCCGAACGCCTGCGCCAGCGCCTCAAGGAGGCCGACGACGAGTTGACGGCCATGACCCTGGCGCTGGAAGAACAGCGCCGCAAGGCCGAGGAAACCCTGACGTTGCTGGCTGCAGCCCAGGCGGCCGAAAAGGACCTCAACGCGCAACTGGCGGCAGCGCTTCTGGCGCAGGAACGGCTGAGCCGGCAGCTACAGGACGAGCAGGGCGGCAAGGCCGAAACCATCGCCCGGCTGGCCGAAACCGAGGCTGCGCTGGCCCGGGCGCAGGCGGCGCGCGACGATCTGGCATCCCAGCTGGCGGCGCTTCAGAGCGAGCGCAGGGCCGCCGGCGAACGCGCCGCCGAGCTGGAGCTTCAGCTGGCCGCGGCGCTGATGGCGAAGGATGAGCTTTCGGCCCGGCTCAAGGAAGCCGAGGAGCGGCAGCTGCAGACGGCCTCGCAACTGGCGAGTGTCGAGCAGGCCCTGACTGCGGCCCTGCTCGAACGCGATCAGATGCGCAGCCAGCTGCAGGACGAAAGCCTGCGCAGCGAGGACGTGCAGGCCCGGCTCGAGGCCGTCGAGGCGGCGCTGAAGCAGATCACCGCCGAACGTGACGTTCTGCGCGACAAGGTGGCCGAGAGCGAAGCTGCGCGCGACGATCTCGTCCTGCGTCTGAAGGATGCGGAGCAGGCCCTGGCCGTGGCCCTGGCCGAAACCGCCGCCCTGCGCGCGGGGCTGGGCGACGAGGAGGAGCTGCGCAAGAAGCTGGCCCAGGCGCTGGCCGCCAGGCTGGCTGCCGAACAGGACCTGCAGCGCCAGATGAGCGAAGCCGAGCAGCGCGAGGCCCTTCTGGCCGCGGCCCGGGAAGAGCTGGGCAGACAACAGGCGCTTTCGGCCGAATCGGCGCGCAAGGTTGCCTTGCTGAACGAGCAGATCGCGCAGCTGAGGGAGCAGCTTGCCTCGCTGGAGGCCATTCTCGACGAGGCCGAACAGCGCGACAAGGACGCCCGGGTGCAGATTACCAACCTCAGCAACCGGCTGAACGCGGCCCTGGCCCGCGTGGCCGCCGAACAGCGCCAGCGTGCCGCCCTGGAAGAGGCCGAGCGCAAGCGGCTGGAGGAAGAGGCGAGGCGGCTGGCGGAAGAGGCGAAGAAGCTTGAGACCTACAAGTCCGAGTTTTTCGGCAGGATGCGCGAGATTCTGGCCGGCCGCGAGGGCGTCCGCATCGACGGTGACCGTTTCGTGTTCTCGTCCGAGGTTCTGTTCGCCCCCGGTTCGGCCGATCTTTCCGAGGAGGGCAAGGCGCAGATCGCCCGGGTGGTGGAACTGCTGAACGAGGTGAAGGATGCCATTCCTCCCGAGATCAACTGGATCATCCGGGTGGACGGTTTCACCGACAAGACGCCCCTCAGGGGCTCGGCGCAATACCGCGACAACTGGGAGCTGTCGGCGGCGCGTGCCCTTTCGGTGGTGCACTACATGACCGAGGAGCTCGGCTTCCCGCCCAATCGCCTCGCGGCCACCGGCTTTGGCGAGTTCCAGCCGATCGATGACGGCGACAGTCCCGAAGCGCTGGCCCGGAACCGCCGTATCGAGCTGAAGCTGACGGAAAGGTAAATCAGCGCATGTCGCGTTGATCGAATGCACCTTGCCCCGGGCGCCCACCCGGGTGGGCACGCGCCCTGTGTTCCCGGCAAGGGCGAAACCGGCCCGGGGTGACATGCTCCCGAACGGCCCCGAGGCCGGAAGTGCGGAGGCGGCTGCCCGTGGCACGGGTTTCCGGAGGCACAGCCGCCGCCCCTCGCAACGAGGGCGGCGGTCTGTCCTGGCGGTGCTGCGTCCGGCCTGTCAGTCGGCGGTCAGAAGCGGCGGACGTTTGCGGGAGGCAAGGCGCCGGTTCGGCTGCTCTTCGTAGCGCAGCTCGATCTTGTCGTCCCTGATTCCGACCTTGACCACCCCGCCCTTGGCGAGCTTGCCGAACAGCAGCTCTTCGGCCAGAGGCTTCTTGATGTGCTCCTGGATCACCCGGCCCAGGGGGCGGGCGCCCATCTTGTCATCATAGCCCTTGCGGGCCAGCCATTCGGCGGCCTCCCGGGTCAGTTCGATCTGCACGTTGCGGTCCATCAGCTGGGCTTCCAGCTGAAGCACGAACTTTTCGACCACCTGCAGGATCACCTCTTCGGGCAGCGGCGCGAAGCTGATGATCGCATCGAGGCGGTTGCGGAACTCGGGCGTGAAGGTGCGCTCGATGGCGGCGGTATCCTCGCCCTCGCGGCGGTCGCGGCCGAAGCCGATGGCCGCCTTGGCCTGTTCGGCGGCGCCAGCGTTGGTCGTCATGATCAGGATCACGTTGCGGAAATCCACCTGTCGGCCGTTGTGATCGGTCAGCTTGCCGTGATCCATGATCTGCAACAGGATGTTGTAGACATCCGGGTGCGCCTTCTCGATCTCGTCGAGCAGCAGCACGCAATGGGGGTGCTGGTCGACTCCATCGGTCAGCATGCCGCCCTGATCGAAGCCCACATAGCCCGGGGGGGCGCCGATCAGGCGGCTGACGGCGTGTTTCTCCATGTATTCCGACATGTCGAAGCGCAGCAACTCCACGCCCAGCGTATCGGCCAGCTGGCGGGCGACTTCCGTCTTGCCCACGCCGGTGGGGCCGGCGAAGAGGTAGTTGCCGATCGGTTTTTCCGGCTCGCGCAGCCCGGCCCGCGACAGCTTGATCGCAGAGGCCAGCGCCTCGATCGCCGGATCCTGGCCGAACACCACCCGCTTGAGGGTTTTCTCCAGATCCTTGAGCACCACGGCATCGTCCTTCGAGACGTTCTTGGGCGGGATGCGCGCGATCTTGGCGACGACCTCTTCGATCTCGCGCGCGCCGATGGTCTTGCGGCGGCGGGATTCCGAGAGCAGGTGCTGGGCCGCGCCGGCCTCGTCGATCACGTCGATCGCCTTGTCGGGCAGCTTGCGGTCATGGATGTAGCGCGCCGACAGTTCCACCGCCGTCCTGATCGCGTCCGAGGTGTAGCGGATGGCGTGGTGTTCCTCGAAATAGGGCTTCAGCCCCTTGAGGATCTTTACCGTGTCGTCCATCGAGGGTTCGTTGACGTCGATCTTCTGGAACCGGCGCGACAGCGCACGGTCCTTCTCGAAATGCTGGCGGAACTCCTTGTAGGTGGTCGAGCCCATGCAGCGCAGCTTGCCGCCCTGCAGCGCGGGCTTGAGCAGGTTCGAGGCGTCCATCGCCCCGCCCGAGGTGGCGCCGGCGCCGATCACGGTGTGGATCTCGTCGATGAACAGGATCGCGTCGGGGTGGTTTTCCAGTTCGTTCACCACCGCCTTCAGCCGCTCCTCGAAATCGCCGCGATAGCGCGTGCCGGCCAGCAGCGCGCCCATGTCGAGCGAGTAGATCGTGGCCTTGGAGAGCACCTCGGGGGTTTCGCCATCGACGATCTTGCGCGCCAGGCCCTCGGCGATCGCCGTCTTGCCGACGCCCGGATCGCCCACCAGCAGCGGATTGTTCTTGCGCCTGCGGCACAGCACCTGGATGCAGCGCTCCACCTCCGCATCGCGTCCGATCAGCGGATCGACATCGCCGCCGCGCGCCTTGGCGTTGAGGTCCACGCAGTATTTGTCGAGCGCGGTTTCCTTGGCTTCGGTTTCTTCGTCGCTGTTCATCTCGGCCTCGATCTCGTCGGCGCCGGTGACGGGGCGAGCCTCGCCGAATGTCGGGTTCTTGGCCACGCCATGGGCGATGTAGTTCACCGCGTCGTAGCGGGTCATGTCCTGCTCCTGCAGGAAGAAGGCGGCGTTGGACTCGCGTTCCGCGAAGATCGCAACCAGCACGTTCGCGCCGGTTACCTCGGTGCGGCCGGATGATTGCACGTGGATCGCGGCGCGCTGGATCACACGCTGGAAGGCGGCCGTGGGAACGGCCTCCGAGCCTTCGATATCGGTGACCAGGGTAGAGAGGTCCTCGTCGATGAAATCGACAAGGGTCTTGCGCAGCTCCTCTAGCTCGACGCCGCAGGCCCGCATCACCTTGGCCGCCTCGGGTTCGTCGATCAGCGCAAGCAACAGGTGCTCCAGCGTGGCGAGTTCATGGCGGCGGGCATTCGCCAGCGCCAGGGCCGAGTGGATTGCCTGTTCAAGTGTATTCGAAAATGACGGCACGCGCCTGTGCTCCTCGATTGGGTGTCGGAAGAGGTATTCGCCCCGCCCGACCATGGTCTCTCAAGTTTAAAGTTCGGTTTTATCGGCCCGGCTTCAAGGCTTTTCTCCGATTTTCTTCCGAGATTGCGCAGATGCGATGCATTGTGAACGCACTTCCCGGCGGAAATTTGGAATTCCCGTGGAGCCTTCGTGCAGGGGGAGGCCGGCGCCGGGCCGGCGTTCAGAATGTATCCTTGCGGCGGCGAATCTCTGCGAAGACGGTCGCATCCTCTGCCCCTTCCATGCCAAGCGCCCTTTTCACCTCCGGCCGCCCGGCCCGCAGGAAGGGATTGGTGGCCAGCTCTTCGGACAGGCGCGAGGGCACGGTGGGCCGGCCCGCCTCGCGGGTCTTTGCCACGGCCGCGGCGCGGGCTTTCAGCGCGGGGTTGTCGGGCTCGATGGTAAGCGCGAAGCGGGCGTTGGAAAGGGTGTATTCGTGCCCCGAGCAGACAAGTGTTTCCGGCGCCAGGGCCGCCAGCTTGCCCAGGCTGGCCCACATCTGATCGGCTGTGCCCTCGAACAGCCGCCCGCAGCCCAGCGCCATCAGGCTGTCGCCGGTGAACACCGCGCCGGCATCCGGCACGTGGTAGGCGATGTGCCCCACAGTATGCCCCGGCACGTCAATGATGTTCACCACATGGCCGGCAAAGCGGCAGGCCTCGCCCTCGCAGAGCGCCTGATTGAGTGGCGGCAGCCGGTGTGCATCGGCCGCGGCCCCCAGGACCCTGGCCCCGGTTGCCTCCTGCAGGTCGCGCACGCCATCCACGTGATCCCAGTGGTGGTGGGTCAGCCAGATCTCGCTTGCCTGCCAGCCGCGTTCGGACAGGGCTTCGAGGATCGGGTCTGCATCGGGCACGTCCACCACAGCGGTCTCGCCGCTTTCGGTGGCGTGCAGCACGAAGGCGTAGTTGTCCTCGAGGCAGGGAACGGTAACGAGTTCGAGGGGCATGGCGTTTCCTCTCCGCTGGGGTATGCTCTGCGCAGGATTGCCGAAACGGGGCCGGGCTGCAATGCACCTAGACGTGGTGGATCTGCGAAACTTCTACTACCGCACCAGGCTGGGCCGTGCGGCACAGAAGGTGATCTGCGAGCGGGTGCACGAGCTGTGGCCCGACACCCGTGGCCAGACGGTTCTGGGCTTCGGGTTCGCGGTGCCCCTTCTGCGCTCCTATCTGGAAGGTTCGCGCCGGGTGATCGCCCTGATGCCGGGGCAGCAGGGCGTGATGCGCTGGCCGCCCTCCGGCCCCAACATCAGCGTGCTGTGCGAGGAGGCCCGCTGGCCGATCGAGACCGGCCATGCCGACCGGCTGATCCTGATGCATGCGCTGGAAACCTCCGAGGATCCGGCCGGACTGCTGGATGAATGCCATCGGGTGCTCGGGCCCGGGGGCAAGGCGCTGCTGGTGGTGCCGAACCGGGCCGGGCTGTGGTCGCGTTCCGACGCCACGCCGTTCGGGGTCGGCCGGCCCTACAGCCTGTTGCAGCTGGAGGCCCTGCTCAAGCGCCAGTCCTTCATCCCCGAGCGCCACCGCTCGGCGCTCTATCAGCCGCCCTCGCAAAAGCACTTCTGGATGCGGACCGGCCAGTTCCTGGAGCGCACGGGGCGGCGCATCCCGCGGATATATGCCGGCGGGGTGCTGATCGTGGAGGTCACCAAGCGGGTGCACGCCCCCACCCGCCCCGGCCTGACCGAGGCCGTGCGGCGCCCGCTGGAGGTGCTCGACGGTATCGCCAGACCGGGGGCAAGACCGGTTTCCCGAATCCCGTGAATCGCCGCCGGCTGCGGATTTTCGCGGCCTTTCTGCCCCCGAAACTGTGTGCAATCCGCCGCACCTGCGGGAACGGCCTTTGAGTATTGGTTTTTTTGCCGGTGCAATCAGGGGGCAAAGCGGTTGCGGGGTGGGGAACGGTCTGCTACACCCACGCCGATTTTGAAGCCCAGCCGCCCGGCTGGGAGCAGGAATGCCTTGGGTCGGCGGAAGGCCGTCCCCGGGCCAGGATATCGAAAGGGTGGACGTGTCCGAACCAGCTTCGATCTCAACCGGCATCGCCGAAAGATATGCCACGGCCGTTTTCGAACTGGCCCGCGAAGGAAAGAACGTCAAGGATGTCGAGGCAGACCTGGGCATCCTCGAGGCGGCGCTGAACGAAAGCGCCGATTTTCGTGCCATGATCCATTCGCCGATATATTCGCGCGCCCAGCAGGGTGCCGCGGTCAGCGCCCTGGCCAAGGCCATGGGGCTTTCGCAGATCATGGCCAACACGCTGGCGCTGATGGCCTCCAAGCGGCGGCTCTTCGTGCTGCCGCAGCTGCTGCGCGAACTGCGCAGGCTGATCGCCGAGGAAAAGGGCGAGGTCACCGCCGAGATCACCGCCGCCAGGGCGTTGACCGGGGAACAGAAGGACAAGCTTGCCGAGGCCCTGAAGGCCGCTATCGGCAAGGATGTGAAAATCAGGGCGTCCGTCGATGAAAGCCTCATCGGCGGCGTGATCGTCAAGGTGGGTTCGAAGATGATCGATACCTCGATCCGCTCGAAGCTCGCAAACCTCCAGAATGCAATGAAAGAGGTCGGATAATGGGAATCCAGGCAGCCGAAATTTCTGCGATCCTCAAGGAGCAGATCAAGAACTTTGGCCAGGAGGCCGAAGTCTCCGAGGTGGGCCGCGTGTTGTCGGTCGGGGACGGCATCGCCCGTGTCTACGGCCTCGACAGCGTGCAGGCCGGCGAGATGGTCGAGTTTCCGGGCGGGATCATGGGCATGGCCCTGAACCTCGAGACCGACAATGTCGGTATCGTGATCTTCGGTTCCGACCGGGACATCAAGGAAGGCGATACCGTCAAGCGCACCAACTCCATCGTGGACGTGCCCGCCGGCGACGAGCTTCTCGGCCGGGTGGTCGACGGCCTGGGCAACCCGATCGACGGCAAGGGGCCGATCAAGGCCTCCGAGCGCCGCATCGCCGACGTCAAGGCGCCGGGCATCATCCCGCGCAAATCGGTGCACGAACCGATGGCCACCGGCCTGAAGTCGGTCGACGCCATGATCCCGATCGGCCGCGGCCAGCGGGAACTCATCATCGGCGACCGCCAGACCGGCAAGACGGCGGTGGCGCTGGACACCATCCTCAACCAGAAGGTCTACAACGACGCTGCGGGCGACGACGAGAGCAAGAAGCTCTACTGCGTCTATGTCGCCATCGGGCAGAAGCGCTCCACCGTCGCGCAGCTGGTCAAGAAGCTGGAGGAAACCGGCGCGATGGAATATTCCATCGTCGTGGCCGCCACCGCGTCCGAACCGGCGCCGCTGCAGTTCCTCGCGCCCTATGCCGCCACCGCCATGGCGGAATATTTCCGCGACAACGGGCGTCATGCGCTGATCATCTACGACGACCTGTCCAAACAGGCCGTGGCCTATCGTCAGATGTCGCTGCTGCTGCGCCGCCCGCCGGGGCGCGAGGCCTACCCGGGCGACGTGTTTTACCTGCACTCCCGCCTGCTGGAACGTTCGGCCAAGCTGAACGAGGATTTCGGCGCCGGTTCCCTGACCGCGCTGCCGATCATCGAAACCCAGGGCGGCGACGTGTCGGCCTTCATTCCGACCAACGTGATCTCGATCACCGACGGCCAGATCTTCCTGGAAACCGAACTGTTCTACCAAGGCATCCGCCCGGCCGTGAACACCGGTCTGTCGGTGTCGCGGGTGGGCTCCTCGGCCCAGACCAAGGCGATGAAATCGGTCGCCGGCCCGGTGAAGCTGGAACTGGCCCAGTATCGCGAAATGGCCGCCTTCGCCCAGTTCGGCTCCGACCTCGACGCCGCCACCCAGC
>JALSGY010000472.1 GCA_026982515.1 Paracoccaceae bacterium | reverse complement strand
TGGCGGTCGATACGCTGTCGCTGGATTTCGGCAAATCCACGGATTTCGTGACCCACTATGCCTGGCTGCCCAGCGGGCGCTTCGGGATAGAGAATATCGCAAACCTCGACAAGGTTCCGCCAGCGGGCGCCACGCTTGTGATCGGCGCGCCGAAGCACCGTGGCGGCTCGGGCGGCCCGGCGCGCATCATCGCGCTGATCTGAAGTTCCGGCCGGGGGCGCATCCCCCGGCCTCTGCCCCGGTCAGGGCCGCCGCTCAGGCCGCGAAAACGCCACCCATGTCGCGAAAGCCCTTGATCTCGATCGGGTTGCCCGAAGGATCGCGGAAGAACATCGTCCACTGCTCGCCCGGCTCGCCCTCGAAGCGCACCGAAGGGGCCAGCACCCAGTCGGTGCCGGCCGCCTCCAGCCGGTCGGCCAGGGCGCGCCAGTCCTGATACTCCAGCACCACGCCGAAATGCGGCATCGGCACCGCCCTTCCCGCCACCTTCCCGGTCGGTGCATTGGCAAAAGGCGTGCCGAGATGCAGGCTGAGCTGGTGGCCGAAGAAGTCGAAATCCACCCAGGTTTCGGCCGAGCGGCCCTCGACGCAGCCCAGCACGCCGCCGTAGAAGGCGCGCGCGGCCTGAAGGTCATGGACATGGATGGCAAGATGAAAGGGCGTGGGCATGCGGGCCTCCGGCGGGATCTGGCCCGCCCAGCATCACATCCTTTCCCCCGCCCGCGCAAGTGCGGCAGGAGCCGCCTGCCCGGAGGCTGCAGCAACAGGTTGCCTCTCCCCTTTCCGCCCCCTACACCTTTGCGGGAGTGCACGAACGCAACGGGAGGTATTGATGTCCGACGACGGCCCCAGCTACGGCTTCGACACGCTGCAGATCCACGCAGGCACCCGGCCCGATCCGGCCACCGGCGCCCGCCAGACGCCGATCTACCAGACCACGGCCTACGTGTTCCGCGATGCCGATCACGCCGCGGCGCTGTTCAACCTGCAGGAGGTCGGCTACATCTACTCACGCCTGACCAACCCCACCGTGGCCGTGCTGCAGGAGCGCATCGCCACGCTGGAGGGCGGCATCGGCGCGGTGTGCTGCTCGTCGGGGCACGCGGCCCAGATCATGGCGCTGTTCCCGCTGATGGCGCCGGGGCGCAACGTGGTGGTCTCCACCCGGCTCTACGGCGGCACCGTCACCCAGTTTTCCCACACCATCAGGCGCTTCGGCTGGTCGGCAAAATTCGTCGATTTCGACGATCTCGACGCCATCCGCGCCGCCATCGACGACGACACCCGCGCCATCTTCTGCGAATCCATCGCCAACCCGGGCGGCTACATCACCGATCTCGACGCCGTGGCCGCCGTAGCCGAAGAGGCCGGGCTGCCGCTGATCGTCGACAACACCTCGGCCACGCCCTGGCTGTGCCGCCCCATCGAACACGGCGCGGCGCTGGTGGTGCATTCCACCACGAAGTATCTCACCGGCAACGGCACGGTGACGGGCGGCGCGGTGGTGGACAGCGGGCTGTTCGACTGGTCGGCCTCGGGAAAGTTTCCCTCGCTCTCCGAGCCCGAGCCCGCCTACCACGGGCTGAAGTTCCACGAAACCTTCGGCCCGCTGGCCTACACGTTTCACGGCATCGCCGTGGGCCTGCGGGACCTCGGCATGACCATGAACCCCCAGGCCGCCCATTACACGCTGCTGGGCATCGAGACGCTTTCCCTGCGCATGGCCCGGCACGTGAAGAACGCCGAAAAGATCGCCCGCTGGCTGGAGGACGACCCGCGGGTGGAATATGTCACCTATGCCGGGCTGCCCTCTTCGCCCTATTACGAGCGGGTGGAGAAGATCTGCCCGCGCGGGGCGGGGGCGCTGTTCACCTTTGCCGTCAAGGGGGGATACGAGGCCTGCATCCGGCTGGTGGACAGCCTGGAGATCTTCAGCCACGTGGCCAACCTCGGCGATACGCGCTCGCTGATCATCCACTCGGCCTCCACCACTCACCGCCAGCTCACCCCCGAACAGCAGGAGGCGGCAGGCGCCGCGCCCAACGTGGTGCGGGTGTCGATCGGGATCGAGGACGCCGACGACCTGATCGCCGATCTCGACCAGGCGCTGGCCAAGGCCACCGCGGGGCTCTGAGCCCGGCCGTGCGCTACCGGGCCCGGCCGATGGCGAACACCATGGTAACGCCCGCGCTTACCACCAGTTCGCCTTCCGCCACCGGCACCGACTCGGGCGCCATGGCCATCTTGCGCACCCCGATCGGCGGGGCGAAGCCGCCGGTCTCGGACAGCTCCAGCAGCGGCCCGAGCGTCACACCGGCCGCCTCGGCATACAGCCTGGCGCGGGCAATGGCATCGGCCACCGCACGGCGGCGTGCCTCATCCAGCGCCGGGCCCGGCTCGGACAGGGCAAAGCTCAGCCCGTTGAAGGTGTTGACCCCGCTGGCTGCCACCGCATCAAGCAGCCCGCCGAGCGAGGACAGCTCCCGCACCCGCACCGTCAGCTGGTTGCGGGCCACATAGCCTGTGATGCGCCGCGCCTGGCCCGAGCCGCGCTCCGACCACAGCGGCGACAGCGAAAGCGCATCGGTGCGGATATCGCGGGGCGCGATACCGGCGTCCTTCACTCGGGCCAGCACCTTTTCCATCGCCCGGCTGGCCGCTCCCAGCGCGGCACCGGCCGTCTTTTCGCGCACCGTGACGCCGAACCTCACCGTCGCCATGTCGGGGGCCGACACGACCCGGCCCTCCCCCGTCACCGTCAGCCGCCCGTTCTCGCCAGCCAGCGCCATACCACCCGCCAGCGCCAGCAAGGCCACGATCCACATCACGTATCGCATTGCATCCTCCACTGGAAACCTGACGCCATCGTTGCCTTTCCTCCCTGGTGCCGCAAGGCGCCCGGACCGGCTTTTCCTTTTCCTCGGCGGAAAGCTGCTATAGGGTCCGGCGCGATGCGGGATCGACTTCCGCAGCAGCTCAGGCAAGTGCTAGACCCGACGGATGAAGCCCAGTTTCGCCCTGAATCTCAGTTTCGAGGGGATCAGCCTCCTGCACCGTGCAAAAGGCGGCTGGCGGCTCATCGGCGAGGTCGGGCTGGATGATCCGAAACTGGCGGAAAGGCTGCGCTACATGCGCGCCACTGCCACCGAACTGTCAGGCGGGCGATTCGCCTCCAAGCTGATCATCCCGAATTCGCAGATCCTCTACCGCAAGATGGACGCGCTGGGCGCCACCGACGCGCAGCGCGAGCAGAAGATCCGCGAGGGGCTGGAAGGGGCCACACCCTATGCGCTGGACGAGCTGGTCTTCGACTGGGCCGATGCCGGCAACGGCATGGCCTGGGTAGCGGCGGTGGCCCGCCAGACTCTGCGCGAGGCCGAGGAATTCGCCGCCGAGCACCGCTTCAACCCGGTCTCCTTCGTTGCCATCCCCGAGCCCGGCAGCTTCGAGCGCGAGCCGTTCTTCGGCCCCGCCGCCTTCGCCCGCACGCTGCTGAGCGAGGGAGAGGAGGTGGAGCCCGATCCCGAGATCATCATCGTCCTGGGCGGGGCCGACCGGACGGAGTTTCTTGAAGCGGAGCCTGCCGCAGAAGAACAGCCCACCGAGAGTGAAGAGCCGGCGGAGGGCCTGAAGGAAAAAACTCCGGCAGGGGTGGAAGGACCTGCCGCGCCCGGGGCGCAACCCACCCCCGGGGCGGAACCCGAAGACGGGGAGGAGGAGCCCCCGGCGGCGCCGTCCGCCGATACGCCGCCGGCTGAAGAGAACGAAGCGGCAGCTGAACGCGAGCCGGCCCAAGAGGCCGCACAAGAGGACGCCACCTCGCCGTCGGAGGACGGCGAGGACAGGCCGGGCGCGACACCGCAGCAAGGGCCGGCGACAGCGGGGGAAGAAACCGCGGCACGGATCGAGGACGGGGAAGAACGGCGAGCGGAGCCCGCACCACCCGCCCCGGAAGAGAGCAAAGCGCAAGACGGCACGGCATCCGGCACGCAAGCAGAGCCTGCCGAGGAACCCGCCCACCGCGAGCCGGAGGAAAAACCCGCGCCGCCGGCTGCGGATGAACCGGCGCCGCCCCCCGGGGACACCCCCCCCGAAGACGGGGAGGGCTGGCCGAAGAAGGGCCTCTTCGCCTTCGCCACCTCGCGGCTGCACACCTCCTCCGAGGCGGCCGGGCCTGCCGCGGCGCGCGCCCCCGCCGTTCCGCCGGAAAAGGCCGTGGCCGCGCTTGCGGATATCGCCCCGCGCATCGCCATCCAGCCGGGCACTGCGCCCGCACCGCCCGAGCCGAAGAAGGCGGAAATCACCCCGATGCCCGTCACCGCCCCGGAGGTGGCGCCCGAGGCGGACAAACCCGCCAGGAAACGCCCCGCCCCCAGGCCCGGGCCAGCGGCCCCCCCGCCGGTTGCCCCGAAAGCGCCGGCCGCGCCAACTGCGCCGGCCGCGCCCGCGAAACCCTCTTCCGGTGCCGGGCCACGCGGCCTTGCCATCTTCGGCACACCCGGCACGGGCGAGCGCCGCCTGTCCACTGCCGGGCTGGCCGCGGCGCTGGTTGCCGCGCTGCTGGTTGCGGCCCTCGTCATCGGGCTGTTTCTCGATCCGCCGATCACCTCGCCCCGCTTCTGGCGCGGTCAGGAAACCCCGGCCCCCGTGCTCGACGACGCCACCCCCGCCGCGCCCGAAAACCCGCAAGTCACGACAGAGCCCCTCGACGAGGCCCGCGCCACGCCGGCAGCACCGGAAGCCGCGCCGGTGGAGGGCAGCGCCAGCCCGGCCCTGCCCGCCCCGGCAGCACCGGACGAGTTCGCCCCCACACCCGAAGAGCTTGCCGATGCCGAGGGCGCTGCGGCCATGCCGGTGCTCACCACCCGCGATGCCGAGCTTGCCTATGCGCAAAGCGGCATCTGGCAGCTGGCCCCCGTCCCGCCGGCCTCGCTTGCGGGCGGCCGGCTGGAGGATCTCTACATCGCCTCGGTCGATCCTCTGGTGACCGTGCAGGATGCCATCGCCCTGCCGGGCCTGCCGCTGATCGGGCCGGACACGGGCCTTGCCGCCTTGCCCCCGCCGCCGCCCTTCGGCACCACCTTCGCACTGGGCGAGGACGGGCTGGTTGACCCCACGCCGGAGGGCACGCCCACGCCGGAGGGGGCGGTCGTCTTTGCCGGCCGACCCGAGATCGTGCCCCTGCCGCGCCCTGGCGGGCAGGCCGGATCCGAGCCGCAGCAGACCGTGGCCGAGCTTGCCGAGCCGCGTCCCCGCGCCCGCCCCGGCGCGCTGGTGCAGCAAAATCAGGTGGCGCGGCTGGACGGGGTGACGCTGGAAGAGCTGCAACAGGCGCGCCCGCGCCCGCGCCCGCAATCGCCCCAGGACAGGGCCCGGGCAGAGGCCACCGTAACGCCCCTGAACGCCGCGCGCAGGCCCTCGCCCCGGCCGGGCAACTTCTCGCGCACGGTCGAGCGGATCCGGGCCGAGGAACGCGCCCGCGCCGAAGCCGCCGCCCGGCGCGAGAGAGAGCGCCAGGTGGCCGCCGCCACGGCCGCCGCGGCCGCCGCCCGCACCGAGGCCACCAGCCCCCCCGAGGCGGAGGCGGCGGAACGCCCGCCCTCCACCCCGACCACCGGCACCGTGGCCGAGCGCGCCACGATAGAAAACGCCATGAACCTTTCCAAGATCAACCTGATCGGCATCTATGGCTCGTCCTCCAGCCGCCGGGCGCTGGTGCGCCTGCCCAACGGGCGCTTCGTGAAGGTGGAGGTCGGCGACAGGCTGGATGGCGGGCGCGTGGTGGCGATCTCGGACAGGCAGCTGATCTACGTCAAGCGCGGGCGAAACATCGTCCTGAAGCTGCCCGCGGGCTGAGACCGCACCGAAACGGCCGGCGCTCTGGCGGCCCGGCAGCACGCGTGCCCTGCACCCGGCGATGAAACTTTGCAGATATTTCGTCTTTCTTCGCTTCAATGCCAGCCAGTTCCGCGTATCATCGGGCCGACATGCAGGAAGGCCGCATCATGCTGGACGCCACGGATTGCAAGCTGCTCGACGCGCTGCAGAAGAAAGCCCACCTCACCAGCCAGGAGCTGGGCCGGATCCTGAATCTCTCGGCCAGTCAGGCCGGACGGCGGCGCCAGCGGCTCGAGGCCGAGGGCTACATCGAGGGCTACAGCGCCCGGCTCTGCCCCGAGCGGCTGGGGCTGAAGGTGCAGGCCTTCGTGCAGGTGCAGATGGCTTCTCACGTGCCCGACCAGGTGCGCAGCTTCGCGCAGGTGGTGCAGACCCGCCCCGAAGTCATCTCGGCCTGGACGCTGACCGGCGAGGCGGACTACCTGCTGCGCGTCTTCTGCGAGGACCTGACCGCCCTCAACCGGCTGATCCACGACGTGCTGCTGCCCCTGCCTGCGGTGGCGCGGGTGCAAAGCCAGATCGTGATGGATCAACTGAAGGCCGACGCGCCTTTGCCCACCTGAAAGGGGTATGATGGAAAGCTTTCTGCTACAGGCCACGATCTACCTGGCAGCGGCCGTCATCGCGGTCCCGATCGCCAGCCGGCTGGGGCTGGGATCGGTGCTGGGCTACCTGCTGGCGGGGGTGGTGATCGGGCCGGTGCTGGGGCTGATCGGCTCCGAGGCCTACCAGCTGCGAAGCTTCGCCGAATTCGGCGTGGTTCTGATGCTCTTCCTGATCGGGCTGGAACTGGAGCCCCGCACCCTGTGGGACCTGCGCCACAAGCTGCTGGGGCTGGGAGGATCGCAGATCATCGTCACCATGGCGCTGGTGGCAGGCGGGGCGGTGGCCCTGGGCCAGCCCTGGCAGGCCGGGCTGGCGATCGGGATGATCTTCGCGCTCTCCTCTACCGCGATCGTGGTGCAGACGCTCTCGGAAAAGGGGCTGATGCAGACCGGCGGCGGTCGCTCGGCCTTTTCGGTGCTGCTCACTCAGGACGTGGCGGTGATCCCGATGCTGGTCGGCCTGCCGCTGCTGGCCACCCTGCCCGGGCGCGGCGCGCTGGCCGAGGCCGAGGGGCACCCGGGCACCCTGTCGCTGATCGAGGAACTGCCCGGCTGGGGGGCGGCGCTGATGATGCTGGGGGCTGCGGGCACCATCATCCTGGGCGGGGCCTATCTGATCCGGCCGCTGTTTCGCTACATCCACGGGGCGCGCCTGCGCGAGATGTATACCGCGGTGTCGCTGCTGATCGTGGTCGGCATCGCGGTGCTGATGTCGCTGGTGGGCCTGTCGCCGGCGCTGGGCTCCTTCCTCGCCGGGGTAGTGCTGGCCAACAGCGAATTCCGCCACGAGCTGCAAAGCGACATCGAGCCCTTCAAGGGCCTGCTTTTGGGGCTGTTCTTCATCACCGTGGGGGCCGGCATCAACTTCGGCATGCTGTTCGAGGCGCCGGGGCTGATCGTGGCCCTGACGCTGGCGATGATGGTTCTCAAGGGCGGGGTGCTCTACGCTCTGGGGCGGCTGTTCGGGCTGAAGGGGCGCGACCAGTGGCTGTTCACCCTCGGCCTGGCACAGGCCGGCGAGTTCGGTTTCGTACTGATCTCGTTTTCGGCCCAGCAGAACGTGCTGCCCCCGCCACTGGCCGAGATGCTGCTGCTGGTGGTCGCCCTGTCGATGCTGCTCACGCCGCTGTTCTTCATTCTCTATGAGGTGATATCGGGGCGGATGAAGGAAAGCCGGGCCGAACCGCCGCCCGACGAGATAGACGAGCAGAACCCGGTGATCATCGCCGGAATCGGCCGTTTCGGACAGGTGGTGAACCGGTTGCTGATCAACTCGGGCTTCCGCACCACGGTGCTTGATCATGACCTCTCCACCATCGACCTGATGCGCGCCTTCGGCATAAAGGGCTTCTTCGGAGATCCGACCCGCCCCGAGCTGCTGCACGCCGCGGGCCTGGCCAGGGCGCAGGTGCTGGTGGTGGCGATGGACGACCCCAGGGCCGTTGTGAAGGTGGTGGAATATGCCCGCTCCCAACGGCCAGACCTGTTCATCGTCGCCCGCGCCTATGACCGGATCCATACCTTCCGTCTGTACCGCGCCGGGGCGGACAAGATCGTGCGCGAGGTCTTCGACAGCTCGCTGCGCGCCGGGCGCTACGTGCTCGAGCATCTCGGCCTGAGCGAATACGAGGCACACGAGGCCGAGGCCACCTTCTACAAGCTCGATCGCGCCGCCATACGCGATCTGGCAGAAGTGTGGGATCCGGACATTCCCATCTCGCAGAACAAGGCCTATCTCGAACTTGCCAAGGCCCTGAACAAGGAACTGGAACTGGCCCTGATCAAGCGGTTCTCCAGAGAGGGCAGCGAAGAGTAGCCGGCGCCCGGGGGGGCATGGGCCCGCGCTCAGCCTTCCGACACGCCCGCCTCGGCGAAGGTGGCCATGCCCGAGTGGCAGGCGACAGCCCCTTTCAGCACTCCGATCGCCAGCGCCGCTCCCGTGCCCTCGCCCAGGCGCATCCCCAGCGACAGGAGTGGCGCCTTGCCCAGCCGTTCCAGAAGTGCCGCATGGGCCGCCTCGGCCGAGACATGGCCCGCCACCGCGTGCTCCAGCGCCCCTGGCTGTGCGGCCTCAAGCGTGGCCGCCGCGGCGGTGCAGATGAAGCCGTCGAGGATGACCGGGATACGCTCTGCCCGGGCCCGGGCGATGGCACCGGCCATGGCCGCCAGTTCGCGCCCGCCCAGGCAGCGCAACACCTCCAGCGGATCGCGCGAGGGGTTGGCGGCCAGCGCCTCTTCCACCACCTGCGCCTTTTTCGACAGGCCCTCGTCGTCCAGCCCGGTGCCCCGGCCCGTCCAGTGCGCCGCCCCGCCGCCGTAAAGCGCCGCCGCGATGGCCGCCGCAGCGGTGGTGTTGGCGATTCCCATCTCGCCGGTGATCACCAGGTCGCTGGCCGGGTCCACCGCCTCCCAGCCGGTGCGCAGCGCGGCCACCACCTCGGCCTCGCTCATCGCAGGCCCCCGGGTGAAATCGGCGGTCGGGGTATCGAGATCGAGCGCATGCACGTCCATCCTGGCGCCGAAGGCGTTGGCAAGCTGATTGATCGCCGCGCCGCCGGCCTTGAAATTGGCCACCATCTGCACCGTCACCTCGGGCGGGAAGGCCGACACGCCGCGCGCCGCAACCCCGTGGTTGCCGGCGAACACGATCACCTGCGGGCTCTCCAGCCGCGGGCGCGGATCGCCCCGCCATGCGGCATACCACCGGGCCAGTTCCTCCAGCCGGCCGAGCGCCGCAGGCGGCTTCGTCAGCTGGGCGTTGCGCTCGTCGGCCGCCCTGGCGGCGCCGGCATCGGGGCCGGGCTGGGCCTTGAGGATTTCACGAAAATCGGCGAGGGAAGCGAATCTGCTCATGGTCTTCTTTCCGTTGA
>JALSGY010000471.1 GCA_026982515.1 Paracoccaceae bacterium | reverse complement strand
AGGTGCTGGGCATCTGATAGCCGCCGCAGATGCCCAGCACCTGGCCACCCCGGCGCAGATGAGCCGCCAGATCGATGTCCCAGCCGTTTTCGCGGAAGTCGGCGAGATCGGCGATGGTGGCCTTGGAACCAGGGATCAGCACCAGCGCCGCATCGCCGGGCAGCGGGCGGCCGGGGGGGATGATCTCCAGCCTCACCCCCGGCTCGGCGGCCAGCGGATCGAGATCGTCGAAATTGGCGATCCGGTTCAGCTGCGGCACGGCGATCTTCACCTCTCCCCCGCCGTTGCCGCATGTTGCAAGATCCATCACGTCCTCGGCCGGCAGCCGCCAGGCCTCGGCGAACCACGGCAACACCCCAAGCGAGGGCCAGCAGGTGTGGCGGGCGATCCCGGCCAGGCCATCCTCGAAAAGTGCCGGATCGCCGCGAAACTTGTTGACGAGGAAGGCGCGGATGCGCTCCCGGTCGGGCGGAGGCAGCACCGCGTGGGTACCGACGATCTGGGCGATGACCCCGCCCCGGTCGATATCGCCCACCAGCACCACCGGCACGCCGGCGGCTTCGGCAAAGCCCATGTTGGCGATGTCGCCGGCGCGCAGGTTGATCTCGGCGGGGCTGCCTGCGCCCTCCACCAGCACCAGATCCGCGCCCCGGCAGAGGCGGCGGAAACTTTCCAGCACCTTCGGCAAAAGCCGCGGCTTGAGCGCGCCGTAGTCGCGCGCGCGCACCGTGGCAAGGCGCCGGCCCTGCACCACCACCTGGGCGCCGGTCTCGGTTTCGGGCTTGAGCAGCACCGGGTTCATGTCTGTCAGCGGCTCAAGCCCGGCAGCACGGGCCTGCAGCGCCTGGGCGCGGCCGATCTCGCCGCCATCGGCGGTGACGGCGGCATTGTTGGACATGTTCTGCGGCTTGAACGGGGCCACCCGCAGCCCCCGCCGCAGACAGGCCCGCGCCAGCCCCGCCACCACAAGCGACTTGCCGACGTTCGAGCCCGCCCCCTGGATCATGATCGCTCTGGCCATCGCATGCCTTCCGTTGCCCAGCCCCGGCATAGCCCGGGCGCCCGGACAGGGGAAGACGGGTTCTCACCGGCTGCGACGTGCCGGGGGAGGTTGGAAAAACAAGGGCCCCAAAAGGAAAAAGCGCCCGCGGACGGGGCGCTTTTCAGACAAGGACGTTCTGCTCAGGCGGCTTCGGCCTGTTCGGCGGCGGCAGCCGCGGCCTGGCGGCGTTCGCTTTCCTCGCGCGAAAGCGCCACAGAGGTGCGCACGCCCTTGGCGACGAAGGCCATCAGCCCGGCAACGACACGCTCATTGGGGTCGATACCGGCGCAGGAGAGCACCTCGCGCCCATCGCGCGAGCGCGCCCAGCGGGCGATCTGCTCAGGACCGTTGCCGTATTTCCTGTCATCGGCAATGGCATCGTCAAGAGCGGCGAGGACCACGGCGGCAAACAGTTTGCGTGCGCGCTGGCCTTGCTCGTAGTTGAACGCGGTACCGTCGACGAAATCAGCCATTTCGCTTCCTTTGTTATTGCTCTTGCACTTTTCGGCGTGGCGTTGCTTATGACAGGTTCTGAATGATTCGGGTATCCCCTTTCCGAATACCAGCCATGCATTTTTTGCATGGCTCTGAATCTCCCACCACATCATGTGGTCACCTTGCCAGGGGTGCATCACGAAGATATAGGACGCGTCAGGTTTTCTTCAATCTTCAGCCACGGTTCTGCCACATGCCCAAGATCAACGGTAACGAAATCCGCCCAGGCAATGTCCTCGAGCACGACGGGGGCCTGTGGGTGGTGGTCAAGGTCGATCACGTGAAGCCCGGCAAGGGCGGCGCCTTCGCCCAGGTCGAGATGCGCAACCTGCGCAACGGCACCAAGCTGAACGAACGCTTCCGCTCGGCCGACAAGGTGGAACGGGTGCGCCTGGAGCAGAAGGATCAGCAGTTCCTCTATGAAAACGACGGCATGCTGGTGTTCATGGACATGGACACCTACGAGCAGATCGAGCTTCCCGCCGAGATCCTCGGCGAACGCCGCCCCTTCCTGCAGGACGGCATGACGGTGCAGATCGAGTATTACGAGACCGAAGCGCTCTCGGCCAGCCTGCCGCAGAAGGTAACCTGCAAGGTGGTCGAGACCGAGCCGGTGGTGAAGGGCCAGACCGCGGCCAACAGCTTCAAGCCGGCAGTGCTGGACAATGGCGTGCGGGTGATGGTGCCGCCCTTCGTGGGCCCCGACGAGGACATCGTCGTCAATACCGAAACCTTCGAATATGTCGAACGCGCCTGAGGGCTGACCCGCGCGAGGCGCCCCCACCCTCAACTGTCACGGATGCGGCGCACCACTGCCTCGCCGGCCCGCATCTCTTCCGCGGCCCGGTCGAAACGCAGATATGCAATCGCCCGGTCGCCGGACTGCGTGTAAAGCGTGCCGACTGCCTTGCCATCCGCGGTGATCTCGCAGCCCACCGGGGCGCTGCCCTCGATCTCCACCGTCTCCAGCCCCTTGCGCAGCTCCGTCTTGTGCTTCATCCGTGCCGTGACCTCCTGGCCTACATAGCAGCCCTTGCGGAAATCCACCCCGCCGAGGCGCTCGAACCCGGCCTCGAGAATGTAGCTCTGGTTGGGGATCAGCTCTATCCCGGCTTCGGGGATGCAATGGGCAACGCGGATGGCATCCCAGTCCACCTGCGCCGGGCCGCCCTCCTCGCCGGTATAGAGCCGCCAGCCAAGCGCGGGATGGCGCGGGTCGGGCAAGGCGCCTGCCGGGGGCTCTCCCAAGCCGCGCAGCACGTTGAATTCAGTCTTGGAAATGGTGACATCGGCGCGCAGCCTGTACATGGAAAGCCGCTGCGCCGTCTGGGCGGCAAGGCTTTCATGCACGTCCATCAGGATTGCCTCGCCGGCATCGGCAAGCAGGAAATCGGCCAGGTACTTGCCCTGCGGTGTCAGCAGCGCGGCATAGACCAGCCCGTCGGCCAGCTTGCCCACGTCATTGGTGACCAGTCCTTGCAGGAATTTCTCGCGATCCGCGCCGCTGATCGCCAGAACGATCCTGCCCGTTGCCCGTTCGCCCGTCATGTGCCATCTCCTCCGCAGTGCAATATAATCAAAGGCGCACCGAGCGAAAGGTGGATATGCGCGCACCTCTTTCCATCGTCATCCCCACCCTGGACGCCGCCGGAGAACTGCCGGCGACACTGGCCTGCCTGGTCGAGGGGCTGGAGGCGGGGCTGGTGCGCGAACTGGTGATCAGCGATGGCGGCTCAAGCGACGAAACCGCGCGCATCGCCGAGGCCTGGGGGGCCGAGGTAGTGTGCGGTGCGCCCGGGCGCGGCGGACAGCTGGCACGCGGGGCGGCGGCGGCGGGGGGGGCGTGGCTTCTGTTCCTGCATGCCGATACGCACCTGGCACCGGGCTGGACGGCGGCGGTGGCAGCCCACATGCAAAACCGGGAAAGCGCCGGCTATTTCCGGTTGCGCTTTCGCGCCTCGGGGCCGGCGCCGCGCATCGTGGCCGGCTGGGCAGGGTTGCGCGCGCGCCTCGGCCTGCCCTACGGCGATCAGGGCCTGCTGATTTCACGTACCCTTTACGAGGCAAGCGGCGGCTACCCGGACATCCCTCTGATGGAGGACGTTGCCCTGGCCCGCCGGCTGCGCGGCCGCCTGACCGCCCTGCCCGCCATTGCCGAAACCGGCGCCGAGCGCTACCTGCGCCACGGCTGGTTCCGCCACGGGGCACGCAACCTGTGGCGGCTGACCCGCTACCTGGCCGGGGCAGACCCGGAAGAACTGGCCCGCGGCTACAACCGCTGAGCCTCGCCCACGCCCCCCTCGCCGCGGTGCGATCTTTCTTCATCTTGCCGCAAATACTCCCGCCGGAGGCCAGGCCCCGCAGGGGCCTCTCCCCTCAACCCGCGGTATCCATCCAGATCGTCACCGGGCCGTCATTGACCAGCGCCACCTTCATGTCGGCACCGAACTCGCCGGTCTCCACCCCGATCCCCTGATCACCCAGCGCCGCGGCGAAATGCTCGTAAAGCGCGCGCCCTTCCGCCGGCGGCGCAGCAGCGGAAAAACCGGGCCGGTTGCCGCGCGAGGTATCGGCCGCCAGGGTGAACTGGCTGACCACCAGCGCCTGCCCCCCGATATCCAGCAGCGAGCGGTTCATCCGCCCCTGCTCGTCACGGAAGATGCGCAACCGCGGCACCCTGGCCGCCAGCCTGTCCGCCTGCTCCGTCCCGTCCCCCTGCATGGCGCAGACCAGCACCACAAGCCCCGGCCCGATCTCGCCGATCACCCGGCCATCCACGCTCACCCGCGCCTCGCTCACCCGCTGCACCAGCGCCCGCATCACAGCTCCTCCCGCCACGGCGGGTTGGCCCCGGCGCGCGATACCGTCACCGCCGCCGCCCGCACCGCCAGAAACAGCGCCTCTTCCAGCACCTGCGCCTGAGGCGCCTCAAGGGCCGCCCGGCTCAGCGCGCCGGCCTCGTGCAGGGCGGCCAGGACCCCGGCATTGAAGGTATCCCCCGCCCCCACCGTATCGACAACCCGCACCTTCGGGGCCGCCACCCGCACCTCGAGCGTTGCGGTGTATCCGACGGCCCCGCGCGCCCCCTCCGTCACCAAAACCAGACGCGGGCCACGCTCCAGCAGGGCGCGGGCCGCGCTGGCGGGCTCGGCCCCGCGCTCCAGCCAGGACAGATCCTCGTCGGAGAGTTTCACGATATCGGCCCGGGCGATCATCTGCTCCAGCCGGGCGCGATAGACCGCCTCGTCGGTGATGAACCCCGGGCGGATGTTCGGGTCGAGCATCACCACTCGCCGGTCCGCCTCACGCATCGCCAGCGCCTCGAAAGCGCTCCCGCAGGGCTCGCCCATCAGGCTGATGCCGCCGACGAACAGCGCCTGCGCCGCTTCGGGCAGCGGCGGCATGTCCTCGGGGCGCAGCATCCGTCCGGCGGTGTTCTCATCGTAAAAGGCATAACGCGCCTGGCCATCCTCGAGCCGCAGGAAGGCCAAGGTGGTAGGCCTGCCGGACAGCACCGTCAGCCCGTCCTCCACACCGCTTTCCTCCAGCCGCCGGCGCAACATGTCGCCGAAGAAATCGCGCGACAGCCCGGCAATCAGCCCCACCGGCGCCCCCAGTCGCCCCAGCGCCACAGCGGTGTTGAACACCGCCCCGCCCGGACAGGGGGCGAAAGCCTCCTCGCCGTCGCGGCATTGGCGCGGCAACATGTCGATCAGCGCTTCGCCGCCACAGATGATCATCTTCCACCCTTTCCGATTTCCCAGGCCAAGAGATGCGCAGATATTGACCCCGATCAAGGTGAAATCCTCCGAAATCTGCCTATATCGGGAGCGAAAGGGTAATGGTAACGAAAGGAGGCTCGAGATGGTTGAAAAGACTTATGGCAGCGGCCTCTGGCCACAGGTATTCGAACCGTTCCGCCAGTTCGGCGCCAAGGTTGCGGACTGGCTCGCCCCGGCATCCGAAGCCTCGGCCGGCGAGGATGCCTACACGATCACCATCGAACTGCCCGGTGTCGAGGAAAAGGACATCGAGCTGACGGTCAATGACGACATGGTGACGGTGAAGGGCGAAAAACGCACCAGCCGCGAGGAAAAGGGCGATACCTGGTTCTTCTCCGAACGCCAGTACGGGGCGTTTTCCCGCAGCTTCCGGCTGCCGGCGGATGCCGACACCGACAAGATCGAGGCCGATCTCAAGGATGGGGTGCTGACCATCACGGTGCCCAAGTCCGGCCCGAAGGAGGCCGCGGCCAAGACGATCAGGATCCGCAAGGCCTGAGGAGAGGCGGCCTGGCCGCCCTCTTCCTTTTCCGCGCGCCCGGGCCGGGGGCTTCATCTTGCGGAAATACTCCCGCCGGAGGCATGAAGTTCCTGCGCCGCGCGGGGTGTTTTCGTGCGCTCAGTCGTATTTTCTCAGGGTCAGCGCCCGTTCCACCTCGCGGTGGACCATGCGGCGCAGGTTGCGGGTGATGCGCTCGCCCAGCGTGCCCTGCAATTCTTCGCGCACCACATCGGCGATCAGCTCGCGCAAAACCGCCTCGTCCACGAAGATATCTTCTCCATCGGCCTGCAGCACCTCGGGCTCGGCCGCCTCGGCGGGGCTGCCGGGCGCGGTATCGGCGCAGGCTTCGGACGAAGGCGCCTGATGGGCGCGAGAGATTTCCTCCCCTACGTCCTCAAGCCGCGACATCCGCCCGCCGACCAGCTGCAGGGGCGGCTCCCGCCGGGAGCACTTGCGCGGGGGCGCGGGCTCTGAGGCGGCGGGCCGTGCGTGCGGTACTGTCCCGCCCATGCCGGATTGCGGCTCCTCTGGCGCTGGCGCGGCGGAGGGCGAAGCGGGTGCGGGATCGGAACCGGCCGGATCGGCGGCAGGCTGCTCTTGCAGGTCACCCTTGCCGAGCACCCCGAAAATGCGCATGTCCGGCATCCGCCCGGCATCCGGCTCCGAGCCGTCGGGCTCAAACTCATCGTGGCTCAGGCTGATGGCGGCCTCAAGTTCGGCGATCCGCTGCTCCAGCAGGCTTGCCGGGTGCGATGGCGCATCTGCGGAAGCGGAAGATGCCCGCGGCGCGGCCTTCTGGCCGGGGTTCGTGCTGCCGCCATCCTCGGTGCCTTCGCCCTCCTCACCTGCGGGCGGCTCACCTGCAGAGGACGCTTGTTCCCGTTCGCCCAGCTCCGCCTCCCAGGCATGGGAAATCACCTCGGCCTCGGTTCCACGAAAATCCCGGGCTGGCAGCGGCTCTTGCAACAGATGAGGGCTGGTGTGGCGGAAGGGCGGGGTTTCCGCAGCGGACGGGGCAGGTTCCGGCGCATCCCCTGCAGCGGGGCCCCGATCCCCGGAAAGGGCGGGATCGGGCTCCACCCGCAGGGCCGGGGTCAGAACGAGAAGCTCCGGTTTCTGCCCGTCCGGCACTGCCTGTTCCGCCTGCTCGGCCTCGGAGACCAGCCGGCGGATGGAACTGAGGACATCCTCGATCTCGCGGTTTGTCAACGGATCCGGCATCATGATTCACCTTTGCCCCACGGCAGGGATAGTAGCGGCCGGCGGGCCTGCACACAACCTGTGGCGAAAAGGCTCAATTTTTTCCTAACGCATCGAGAACACGGTCCAGTTTCTGCCCTTGCGGGCTGACACTGCGGAGCGGGGCCGATTTCACGGCATCGAAATAGGCCTGCGGGTCATAGACCGGCACGCCCAGCTTCAGATGTTCGGCGGTCAGCAGGCCCATCGCCGCCAGCAGGTTGTAGACCGCCACGTAACGGTCGGAACTGGCGCTGACCATGCCGGCCTCGGCATCGAGCAGTTCCTGCTCGGCATTGAGCACATCCAGCGTGGTGCGCGAGCCCAGCCGCGCCTCTTCGCGCACGCCGCGCAGCGCCACCTTCGCGGCCCGGATCTGCTCCTTGCTGGCGCGGACCGCGGCATCGGCCACCGTCAGCTGCGCCCAGGCATTGCCCACGTTGCGATCAACCGCCTGGCGCGCCAGGTGCAGCCCGGCACGCGCCGCATCGCGCTGGGCGGCGGCCTTGCGGATGGCCGCGGCCAGCGCCCCGCCCTGATAGATCGGCCCTGAAAGGGTGATGCCGAGAGAGCGGGTCTCGTTGCCGTCCTGATCGAGCGAGAACAGCGCGCTGCCGTTGAGCACCGGCTTGCGGGCGGCCTCGGCCATGGCGATGTTCAGTTCTGCAATCCTGACCGCGTGCATGGCCCGGAGCATGTCGGGATGGCGCTTGCGTGCCACCGCGCGCGCCGCTTCCAGGGAATCGGCCGTGGCCGGTGCCCCGGGCGGCGGTGACAGCTTCCCCGGATAGCGGCCGACCGCGGCGCGGTATTCCTCGCGGGCGCGGGTGAGGTTGCCGCGGGCCACGGCCAGAGCGCTTTTCGATCCGGCCAGGCGCGCCTCGGCGATGGAAACATCGGTGCGCGTCACCTCTCCCACCTCGAACCGGTCCCGTACGGCCTGCAGTTCCCGGGTGATCAGCTTCACGTTGTTTTCCCGCAAGCGCACGATCTCGGCGGTGCGGCGCACGTTCATGTAGGCGGAAACGGCGCGCAACAGCACCTGCTGCTCTGCTCCGATCAGCGCCTGGCGCAGCGACAACACGTTTTCGCGTGCAATCTCGCGGCGCAGTCCGGAACGTCCGAAGTCGAACAGGACCAGTGTGGCGGAAAGATCGAAATTGGTCGTCGTGGTATCGGTGAGATCGAGGTAGCTGGAGCGCACCGCGTAACCGACCACCGGGCGCATGGCCGCAACGGCGGCGGCCACGTCCTCGTCGGCGGCACGCAGCAGGGCGCGGTTCTGTTCCAGCAACCCCGAGTGGCGGTAAGCCTCGGCCAGCGCATCCCCCAGGGTTTCGGCCCGCGCCGGCAGCGCCGCCAGAAGAGCCAGGGACAGGGCCGCCGCAAATCTGAATGCTCTTCCGATCACGTCCGTTCCCTTCTCTGGCCGCGCCCTCGAGGCGCCGGTTTCACAATGCGAATTCGCGCGCCTTCTCGAATCCCGGCAGCACCGGGGCGGCCGCGTTGAAGCCGTAGCGCCAGTTGATCCGGCCCTCGAGCTTGAGCCCCACCTTGCAGGTGCCCAGCGGCCCTTCCATGAACAGCGCCGCGACCCGGCCGCCCTCCTTGAGCTGGGCCACGATCGCCTCGGGCACCTGTTCGACCCCGCCCTCGATCACGATCACGTCGTAGGGGCCGTGGCGGGGCGCGCCCTCGGCCAGCGGACCGGCCATCACCGCCACGTTGTCGGCGCCGTTCTCGGCCAGCAGACGCTGGGCCTCGGCGGCCATTTCCTCATTGTCCTCGACGGCCACCACGGCCTCGGCCATATGGGCGATCACGGCGCTGGAGTAGCCCAGCCCGCAGCCGATATCGAGCACCAGGTCGGAGGGCCCGACATCCAGCTCTTCCAGCATCTTGGCGAGGGTGCGCGGCTCCAGCAGGACACGGCCGGGGGCCAGCGGCAGGTTTTCGCCGGCATAGGCCGCCTCGCGCTGATCGTCGGGGACGAAAGCCTCACGCGGGACCTTAAGCATGGCATCGATGATCGGAAAGCTGGTCACGTCCGAGGGGCGGACCTGGGTGTCAACCATCATGGTTCGGCGGGCTGCATAATCGGCCATGGAGACGGACTCACCGGTTCAGTTGCGATGCCCGGGTTTTGGCACAGTTCGCCCGCCCCGGCAACACGGGGTTTGCGCCTCGTCGGCCAGGGCGGCGGGGCATGGCACCGCGCTGGCGCCTCCTTTACGAAAACGTTATTGGCCTGCCGGCAGAATGCGGATTAATCATGCCACCTGCCGGCAATGCCGCCGTGACAGAATATTTCGCTCTGCGATCAAGGATCCGAGGGCCTGAACA
>JALSGY010000470.1 GCA_026982515.1 Paracoccaceae bacterium | reverse complement strand
GGCCCCCGACAATGCCCGTTCGCGGGCCCTGGCCGAGCGGCTGGGTGCGCGCATCGATCCGCAGGCACCCCAGCCCATGCCCGACAAACCCTGCCTCGTCTACCGCCACCCCGCCCCGGAGAAGCAGCAATGACCGACGCCGCGACCCTTCTCAAGGAACACCGCAAGAGCATCGACCGGCTGGATGCGATCCTCGTCTATACCCTGGCCGAGCGTTTCAGCCAGACCAAGGCGGTGGGCAAGCTGAAGGCCGAGCACGGGCTGCCCCCTTCCGACCCGGCGCGCGAATCCGAACAGATCGCGCGGCTCGAGAAGCTCGCCACCGAAGCCGGACTCGACCCGGAGTTCGCCAGGAAATTCCTCAGCTTCATCATCGAGGAAGTAATCCGTCACCACAAGAAACATCAGAAATGAAAAGGGGTTATCCCCTCATCGCCAGCACATGAAACAGGAGTACAGATCATGGCAATGAAAATCCGACTGGCCCGCGGCGGTTCCAAGAAGCGCCCGTTCTATCGCATCGTGGCGGCCGATTCGCGCATGCCGCGCGATGGCCGCTTCATCGAGAAGCTGGGCACCTACAACCCGCTCTTGCCCAAGGACAGCGAAGACCGGGTGCGGATGAACATCGAGCGCATCCAGTACTGGCTGAGCCAGGGCGCCCAGCCCACCGACAGGGTCTCGCGCTTCCTGGAGGCTGCCGGCATCCTCGAGAAGAAAGAGCGCAACAACCCCAAGAAGGGCGAGCCGCACGCCAAGACCAAGGAACGGATGGAAGAGAAGGCCGCCAAGGCCGCCGCTGCCGCGGAAGACGCCGAGGCGCCCGCCGAAGAGTCAGCCGAGTAAGCGGTGCAACCGCCGGCCACCGCCTTTTCCGGGGCGTTCCGGCAGGAACTGGGGCGCCTCCTGCGGCTCAGGCGCGACGTGCGTCGCTTCCGCACCGATCCCGTCCCGGCCGAGCTGCTTGAGCGTTGCCTCGCCAGTTTCTCGCTGGCCCCCTCGGTCGGGCTGTCGGAACCCTGGCGCATCGTCCGGGTCGAAAGCCCGGCCGCCCGCGCCGCCGCGCTGGCCAATTTCGAGGCCGCGAACGCCGGGGCGCTGGCCGGATATTCCGGCGAAAAGGCGGCAATCTACGCCCGCCTCAAGCTTTCGGGCATGCACGAGGCTCCGGTACAGCTGGCGGTGTTCTGCGACGAGGCCACGCCCAAGGGCGCGGGGCTGGGGGCTGGCACCATGCCCGAAACCCGGCGTTATTCGGTGGTCGCGGCGATCACCCAGTTGTGGTTGCTCACCCGTGCCGAGGGGCTCGGGCTGGGCTGGGTCTCGATCCTTGACCCGGAAAGACTCTCGGCCGATCTTGAAGTGCCCGCAAGCTGGCGGCTGGTGGCCTATCTCTGCCTCGGCTGGCCCGAGGAAGAACTGGAAACCCCCGAGCTGGAGCGCGCGGGATGGGAAAGGCGCACCCCCGCGCCGGAGCTGGTCGTGCGTTGACGGAGAACGGAAAATCCACTGCCGGGCGCGTCTGTGTCGGTGCCATCGCGGGCTCTTTCGGGGTCCGCGGCGAGGTGCGGCTGAAAAGCTTCTGTGCCGAGCCCGCGGCGATTGCCGAATACGCCCCGCTTGCCACCGAGGACGGCACGCACAGCTTCAGCCTCACCATCACCCGCCCCATCAAGGGCGGCTTCGCCGCGCGGCTGTCGGGGGTGGCGACAAAGGAACAGGCCGATGCCCTGCGCGGCACCCGGCTTTATGCCGAACGCGACCGCCTGCCCGCCCTGCCCGACGACGAATACTACCACGCCGACCTGATCGGGCTGGAGGTTCTCGACACCGGCGGAAAGGCCCTGGGCCGGGTGCGCGCAGTGCTCAACCACGGGGCGGGCGATCTGCTGGAAGTGGCCGGACCGGGGTTGAAGGATACCGTTCTGGTGCCCTTTACCCGCGCCATCGTGCCCACCGTCGATCTGATGGCGGGCCGGGTCATCGTCGATCCGCCGGAAGGGCTGTTTCCGTCATGACGCGGGTGATCGTGCACGCCGGCTTTCACAAGACGGGCACCACCAGCCTGCAGACCTATCTGGCCCGCAACCGCAAGGCGCTGAAACCCTGGTTCGACTATTACGGCAAGTACGGCAAGGCCGAGTTCCTGCAGGCCGGGGCGGCGGCGCGCATCTACGGACAGCGCCGCTTCGCGTGGCGCCGCCGGGCCTTCCGCCGCGCCTTCCGCCGCTTTCTGGGCACCATCCCCCGCGCCGAGACCATCGTGCTCTCGCGCGAAACCTTCGCCGGGGCCATGCCCGGCCACCGCGACTTTCTGGGCCGCACCCTCACCAGCTATACCCCCGCCGCCGTGCCGCTGGCACGCGAGATTACCCGCGCCCTGCGCCGCCGCTTCGGCCCGGACACGGTGGTGGAGTTCCTCTACACCATCCGCGAGCGCGAAAGCTGGCTGCGCAGTGTCTACGGCCACCTGCTGCGCTCGATCCACCTCACCGAAGATTACGAGGCCTTCCGCGCCGCCCTGGCCGATACCCCCGACCTGCGCGACCAGGCCAATGCGATCGCCGCCGCGCTGCAGCCGGTGCCGGTGCACATGGCCCGGCTCGAGGAATTCTCCGACCATCCCGCCGGCCCGGCCGGCGCGGTGCTGGTATTGGCAGGCGTTCCCGACGATCTGGCCGCATCGCTGCCGCCGGCACGCCACGAATACCGCGGCCAGAGCCCGCAAATGCAGGCCGAATTCCTGGCGCTCAACCGCTCCGGCCGCAGCAAGGGAGAGCTGAAGGCCACCAAGGAGGCGATGATCGCCGAGGCCGCGAAGGAGCGCATGTCATGAGCGACAGACCCAGATCCCACGGGCGCAAGGCCATCGCCCCCTCCCTGCGCCCGCGCGAACTGATGAGCGACACCCCCGAGCTGGCCGGCGCCTGGACGGCGAAGGTCATCACCCTGTTTCCCGAGGTCTTCCCCGGCGTGCTGGGCGCCTCGCTCACCGGGCGTGCCCTTCAGGAGGGGCTGTGGCAGCTGCAGACGATCGATCTGCGCCGTTTCGGGGTGGGCAGGCACCGAAATGTCGACGACACCCCCGCCGGCGGCGGCGCGGGCATGGTGCTGCGCGCGGATGTGGTCGCCGCCGCCCTCGACGAGGCCGCCATCGGCACCCCGCCCCGGCGCGCCCTGTGGCCCGTCATCTGCCTGTCGCCCCGGGGCCGGCCCTTCACCCAAGACATGGCCCGGCGCTTCTCGCAGACCCACGGCATGACACTCCTGTGCGGCCGTTTCGAGGGCATCGACCAGCGCGTCATCGATCATTACCGCATCGAGGAGGTCTCAATCGGCGACTTCATCCTCACCGGCGGAGAGATCGCCGCGCAGGCCTTGATTGACGCGACCGTCCGGCTTATACCCCGCGTGCTCGGGAATCAGGCATCGACCGAGGAGGAATCCTTCTCGGATTTTCTGCTTGAACATCCCCAGTACACAAGGCCGGCCGTCTGGGAGGGTCGTGAAATACCCGGGGTTCTTCTCTCCGGTCATCACGGCGAAATCGCCCGCTGGCGGAAGGCCATGGCCGAAAGGCTGACAAAGGAACGACGCCCTGATCTCTGGCGGGCTTACTGTGCCAAACACGGTAGGGACCCGGAAGAAGACCAAGAGCTCTGAGGACGCGAGACACCTTCACGGGCAAACCGTGAGCAGATAGGAGTTGATCAGATGGACCTGATCGCGGAACTGGAAGCCGAGCAGATCAAGGCGCTCGGCAAGAAGATCCCGGATTTCAAGGCCGGCGACACGATTCGCGTGGGCTACAAGGTGACCGAGGGCACGCGCTCGCGGATCCAGAACTACGAGGGCGTGTGCATCTCGCGCAAGAACGGCAACGGCATCGCCGGCTCGTTCACTGTGCGCAAGATTTCCTTCGGCGAAGGCGTCGAGCGGGTGTTCCCGCTGCACTCGACCAATATCGAAAGCATCACCGTGGTGCGCCGCGGCCGGGTGCGCCGGGCCAAGCTCTACTACCTGCGTTCGCGGCGCGGCAAGTCGGCCCGGATCGCGGAGGATACCCACTACAAGCCGCTCGACAACGGCGACAAGGCATAAGGAGCGGTGGCATGAAAAAAGACATCCATCCCGACTACCACATGATCACCGTCAAGATGACCGACGGCACCACCTTCCAGATGCGCTCCACCTGGGGCAAGGAGGGCGACACCCTGGCGCTGGAAGTCGATCCCACCGTGCACCCCGCCTGGACGGGCGGCGGCACCCGACTTATGGACACCGGTGGCCGCGTATCGAAGTTCAAGAAGAAATACGAGGGGCTGGGCTTCTGAGCGCCCCTGCCCCGGCAGCACGAAAAAACGCCGCCCTCGGGGCGGCGTTTTCATGTGCCGGACTCACTTTCTTCGGCTTCCAAAACGGCGCAACACCACATATAGTGGCCCAGCGCATCAATCGGGCAGCGGGAACACCAAATGGCGCATATCATCGTCGTCGGAAACGAGAAGGGCGGAGCGGGGAAATCCACCGTTTCCATGCATGTCGCCACCGCCCTGGCCCGCATGGGCCACAAGACCGGGGTTCTGGATCTGGACCTGCGGCAGAAGACTTTCGCCAGATTCATCGAGAACCGTGTCACCTACTGCAGCCGGCACGATATCGAACTGCCGATGCCGGAGTTCCACGAACTTCCCGAAATCGACCGCACGACCCTGAGCGCCGGCGAGAACATCTATGACCGGCGCCTGTCCATGGCCGTGTCGGCGCTGGAAAAGAGCTGTGCGTTCATCCTCATCGATTGCCCCGGCTCGCACACCCGCCTCAGCCAGGTGGCCCATTCGCTGGCCGATACGCTGATCACCCCGATGAACGACAGCTACATCGACTTCGATCTTCTGGCCCATGTGGACGGGGAAACCAACAAGATCATCGGCCCTTCCGTCTATTCGGAAATGGTCTGGAACGCCCGGCAGCTGCGGGCTCAGGCCGGGCTCGAGCCGCTGGACTGGGTGGTGGTGCGCAACCGTCTCGGCGCGCAGCAGATGCACAACAAGAAGAAGATCGGGGACGCGCTTCAGGCACTTTCGCAGCGCATCGGCTTCCGGGTCGCCCCCGGCTTCGGCGAGCGTGTCATCTTCCGCGAGCTTTTCCCCCGCGGCCTGACCCTGCTGGACTTGCGCGACATCGGCGTGGTCGGGCAGATGAATGTCTCCAATATCGCCGCCCGGCAGGAATTGCGCGAGCTGGTCAAGGCCCTGAACCTGCCAGGGGTAAAGGTGGATTTCTGACCGCCCCGGGGTTCAATCGAGCCGCGAAAGGCGACGCAGAAAGGGATCGCCCCGCAAAC
Organism: Paracoccaceae bacterium; assembly: GCA_026982515.1. GTDB lineage: Bacteria > Pseudomonadota > Alphaproteobacteria > Rhodobacterales > Rhodobacteraceae > S012-89. The sequence continues at coordinate 4,310 of JALSGY010000470.1, read as the reverse complement.
GCCCGGACATGAGCCGAAACACCGATTGCCGGCGCGGTCTGCGCACCGGCGTGATGTGGATATCCTTGGCGGGCACATGCGCGGCTTCCGCCACGCGATGCACCACCCGTTCCATCGGATAGACCGGCGCCGTGGGCATGGCCCGGCGCACTGGCTGGGATGCAGGCCGCACCACCCACGGCAGCGTCACCTCGCGCGCCAGATGGATTTTCCGCCCGATTCGTTTCATTGGCCCTTCCTTCCTGGCACAGGGCTATCACGGCAAATCGGCAAAAATCGGGCAATGGCCATCCGGCGTGCCGCACCCGCAGCTTCCGGCGTTTCTTGTCAGAGTGGGCCTGGGAAGGAATGGCGCGCTGGGGAGGATTCGAACCCCCGACCCCTTGATTCGTAGTCAAGTACTCTATCCAACTGAGCTACCAGCGCGCGGACAGGCGGGATGTAGCGGCAGCGGGCGGGCTTTGCAAGGGGGGATTTATTCGGCGGCCTCTTCCAGAGCCACGATCGTCTTGGGCAGGCGGACAACGAAGCCGGTGCCCTGCGAACCGGTGTAAAGGAGCTCCAGCCGCCCCCCGTGGCCGCGTGCAAGTTCGGCCGCGATCGCCAGGCCAAGGCCGATCCCGCCCTTGCGCGCCCCGCCCTGAAAGGGCTGGAAAAGGTGATCCACCGCCTTTGCCGGCAGGCCCGGCCCGGTATCGGCCACCGTGATCTCCCATTTCTCGTCATCCTCGGTGGCCCGCACCGTGATGGAGCCGGGCCTGCCGCTGCCCACAATGGCCTCGCGGGCGTTGCGGATCAGGTTCGAGAGCACCCGGTGAAGCTGCTCGGGGTCGGCGCGCACGATGATCGAGCGGGGGACCTCCATCACGAAGCTCAGGTCGAAGTCCCCCGCCGCCAGACGCTCGTTGTCCAGCACGTCCTCGACGAGATCGGCCAATGCGAAACGGGTGAGTGCGGGGGGCGGCTCTTCGGCCTTGCCGAAGGCCAGGGTCGATTCGCACAACCCTACAGCGCGGGAAATGGAACCCAGCAGCTTCGGCACCACTCGTTTCACTTCCGGGTCGGCGCTGCTTTCCATCCGGTCGGCAAACAGCTGGGCGGTGGTCAGGATGTTGCGCAGATCGTGGCTGACCTTCGCCACGGCGCCGCCAAGCTGGGCCAGGCGTTCCTTCTGGCGCAACGAGGCCGTCAGCTGCTTTTGCAGCGACTGCAGCGCCATCTCGGCCTCGCGCAGCTCGGTCACCCCGGCATTGGGTTCGATGATCCGCCGGGCGTCCTCGGGCGCCTCGGCATAGGAGATCATCGCATCGACCACCCCCTTGATCGGCCGGACCATGAAGCGGCGCACCGCAAGAAACAGCAGGAAAGCGGTGAGAATCGAGATCACCGCCGACAGCAGCAGAATGCGCAGCCCGTAGTCGATCATCGCCATGCGCAGCGGGTAGGTGTCCATGGTGACCTCGATCAGCAGCCCGGCCCGCTGCACGGGGGTGCCGATCACCCGGATCACCTGGTTTTCAGGCTGGACGAGGGTTTTCATCGCATCGCGGATCAGTTCCCACGCGGTGGGGTCGCGCATGTCGTAGGTGGCGGCAATGGGCATCGGGATCGGCGAGGACAGCACCAGCTGGCGCATCTCGTCGCGCCGCAGCACCACGTTATAGACCCCGGCGTTCTGCAAGAGCTCCTTCTCCAGCCCCTCGTCGATCATGTCGTTGGCCAGAAGCGCCAGCGAGGCGATCTGCGCCCGCTCGAGGCGCAGCAGCAGGTAGTCTTCGCGGAAACGGGCGACCGAGGGCACGAAGATCAGCACCTCGGCCAGCATCACGAAGACCGTGGTCAACAGCAGGAACCGCCCGGACAGCGAATTCAGGAACATGGCCCTCCTTCGGGGCTGCGCCTCAGGGCAAGACCCTTTGCACGAAGCCCGCTACGCGTTTGACCACATCACTATCAAACAGTCGCGGCGAGAAATAGGCCCCGGCCACCCGCTTGCTGATCTCGCCCAGCGTGGGATAGGGGGCGACCATGGCGGCGATCTGCGACATCTTCATGTTGTTGGCCAGCGCCAGCGCCCACAGCCCGATCAGCTCGCCCGCCTGTGCCCCGGCGATGGAAGCCCCCACCGGGCGGCCCTTCACCACCATCACCTTGATCAGCCCCGCGGTCCGGCCCGAGGCCACGGCGCGGTCGTTGCTGCTGTAGGGGAAGCGCACCACCTCCAGCCTGTCGCCATGGATCTCGCGCGCCTGTGCTTCGGTGAGCCCGGCCTGTGCCAGTTCCGGATCGGTGTAGGTGACCCGGGGAATGTGGCCGGTGCGTGCCTTCGAGGGAAGGCCGAACAGCATCGAGCGGAGGATCACCCCGGCCTGGTAATTCGCAACGTGGGTGAACTGCGGCCCGCCAGCCACGTCACCGATGGCATAGACCCTGCGGTTGGTGGTGCGCATACCCGAATCGACCCGGATCGCGCGGTCGTGTTCCACCGCCGCCGCCTCCAGCCCCAGCCCCTCGATATTGGCCTTGCGCCCCACGGCGATCAGCAGATGAGAGCCACGAAAGACCCGCCCGTCCGCGGTGGCAACCTTGATTTCACTGGCCTGGCCGCGAAGCTGCGAAACCATGGCGCCCTCGGTTATCTCCACCCCCTCGCCGCGCAGCCGCTCCAGGACGATCGCCGCAAGCTCGGGGTCGTCCCGGCCCAGTGCCTTTTCTCCCTCGATGACGGTCACCTCCGAGCCAAGCCTGCGGTGAGCCTGAGCCATTTCCAGCCCGATCGGCCCGCCGCCCACGACCAGCAGGTGCCCGGGGCACTCGTCCAGATCGAAGATCGTCTCGTTGGTGAGGAAGGGCACGCCATCCAGCCCCGGCAGCGGAGGGATGAAGGGCGAAGAACCGGTGGCGATCACGAAACGCCGCGCCGTGATCACCGCGTCTCCGGCCTGCACCTCAGTGGGCGAGATGAACCGCCCGTATTTCCGGATCACCCGAACGCCGAGGCCCTCGAAACGCTCCTGGCTGTCATGGGGGGCGATGGTGGCGATGGCCCGCCTTACGTGCTTGCGAACGGCGCCATGGTCCACCTGCGGCGTCACCGGTGCGATGCCGAAGGGCGCGCCGGCCCCCATCGCATGGGCCTGACGGGCGGCGGCAATCAGCGCCTTTGAGGGCACGCAGCCGGAATTGAGGCAATCGCCCCCCATCCGGCCGCCTTCCAGCAACACCACACGGACGCCCATCTGCGCGGCCCCCGCAGCCACCGACAGCCCGCCCGAGCCCGCGCCGATGACGCAGATGTCGGTTCTGATCCGCTCCATCCTTCAGCCCCTCCCCTTCCTGACGAGGCGAAGAACCATCGGCAGGGCCGCCAGCGCGCAAAGCCCGAGGATCGGCAGCAGGATGGCCGGCTCGAAGATGAGCCCCGGATCGGGTGATTCGCCACGGGCGAACACATCGCCCAGCCCCGCACCGGCAGAGGTATAGACGACCGCGCCGGGGATGATTCCGAAAAACGTGGTGATGACATATCTCGACAGCGGCACGCCCAGAAGCGCCGGCGCGAGATTGGCCACGAAGAACGGCACCGCCGGCACCAGGCGCATCAGGAACAGCACCGACCACTGGTTCTCGTCGATTCCGGCCTTGATTCGCCGCAGGGCCCCGTCCGAGGCCTCCATCCGGGCGGCAAGGCGTTCCCCCAGGCCCCATTTCGCGGCCAGAAATATCACCGACGCCCCGGCCGTGGCCGCCACCACGTTGAACAGCGCACCCGGAAAGGTGGAAAACAGGAACCCCCCTGCAAGCGTCGCCAGGGTGGCGCCGGGCAGCGAGAAGGCGACGATCGCCACATAGATTCCGATGAAGGCCAGCACCGTGCCGAGGTAATTTGCATCGCGGAAGGCAATCAGGGCCTCGCGATTGTCGCGCAGCACCTCGAAGGACAGATCATCACGCAGCACGAAGGTGCCGATGGCCGCCACCGTCAGTATGACGACGAAAGGCAGCCGCCGCATGATCTTGCCGTTTCCGGGCCTTGCAATCTCGCTCATGTCCGTTCCCCGGGTTCCACTTGCGCCAACATGCGCCTTGCACCGGCAATCATACAGCCCCCTCACGGGGCATTGATCCGCGGTGATGCCCTGTTTCAACCAGGCCAGCTGAAAACGGAAGGCCCCAGGCGAACACCCCCCGGAATGTTGCACAAAACCGGTTGCCGGCGAATTGACATGCCGCCGGCAAGGGCCTAAAGACCGGGCTTCGAACATTCACGGCCTTCGAACCTCTCCGGGTTTGGGCCGCCTGCGACGGAG
>JALSGY010000469.1 GCA_026982515.1 Paracoccaceae bacterium | reverse complement strand
GGGCGGGGTCTCCGGCTCGGGCTCGGGCTCGACCGGCAGTTCGGGAGGTGCGGGGGCGGGTTCCTCGGCTGGCGGAATTTCGGGCTCGGGCTCGGGCTCGGGCTCGGGCTCGGGCTCGGGCTCGGGCTCGGGAGCAGCCTGCCCCGGTGCGGGGGCCGGGGCAACAGGCGCGGCAACCTCCCCGGTTGCCTCCTCCTCCTCGATTCCGCCCTCCTGGACAATCGCGTCCAGCCCCTCCTCGATCTTCTTCGAAGACTTGAAAAGCCTGTTCCTGAGCTTGTTGAAAAATGACATCCACCGCCTCCGCTTGCCCCCTGTCACTTAATCCTTCCCGCCGGGCATTGGAAGGCCGTCAGACGACAGCCCCTCCCATGCGTCGGGCAGCAGTACCGACATTTCCAGTGGAATTCCCCGCCCCGACAGGCAACACTGACGGCAAGAGAACCGGAGCCGCAGCATGAGCCCGCCGATCGCACTTTTCGCCCTGGTCACCCTGACCCCGATCGCGCTGCTGGTGGCCGGCGCCCTGCTTGGCGGGGGGTGGGTGGTGGCGGCCCTTCTCTATATCACCCTGTTTGCCGGGCTGATGGACCGGCTGATCGCAGGAGCCACACGGCCCGCAGCCCCCGGCACCATGCACACGCCCGCCAATGCCCTTTCCGCCCTGCTGGCGGTGCTGCATTTTCCGCTGCTCTACCTCGCGGTGTGGGCGGTGGCCGGGCAAGCGGGGCTCGCCCCGTGGGAAAGGCTGGTCGCCTTCCTCGCCTTCGGGCTGTTCTTCGGGCAGGTCTCCAATGCCAATGCGCACGAGCTGATCCACCGCAGCCGGCGCGCCCTGCACGAACTGGGCAAGTGGGTCTATATCTCGCTCATGTTCGGGCACCACACTTCGGCGCATCGCTACGTGCACCACGTCCATGTGGGCACCGAGGCCGATCCGAACACGGCCCGCGAGGGCGAGGGCTTCTACCATTTCGCGCCGCGCGCCTGGGTGGGCTCGTTCAGGGCCGGGCTGGCCGAGGAAAACCGCCGCCGCAAGGCCGGCGGCCGCGGCCTGCACCCCTATGTGATCTATGTGGCCGGCGGGGTGCTGGCACTGGCGCTCTCGTGGCTGCTGGCCGGGGCGGCGGGGGTGGCGGCGCATCTGGCGCTGGCGGCCCATGCCACGATGCAGCTGCTCCTGTCCGATTACGTGCAGCATTACGGGCTGAGGCGGAAGATAGGCCCCGACGGCCGCCCCGAACCTGTGGGCCCGCAGCATTCATGGAACACACCGCACCGTTTCACCTCGCTGATGATGCTGAACGCACCGCGCCACTCCGACCACCACCTGCACCCGGCCCGCCCCTATCCCGAGCTGGAACTCGAGCCCACCCTGCCGATGCTGCCCCACAGCCTGCCGGTGACGGCAACGCTGGCGCTCTTTCCCCGGCACTGGAAGCGCACCATGGGCCGGCATCTGGCCCGCTGGCGCACCGGCGCGCCGGAAACCGCGGCCCCCGCCGCCAGCGGGGAATGAGACGATGATCAAGGCACTGACGCTGGGCACCCTGCTTGCCACCGCCGCAGGCGCCGCCGCCAGGGGCGAGGAGCCCCTCAGCGGGGCCGAATTCGACGCCTACACCAGCGGCCGGACCCTCACCTACATGGAATCGGGCGAAATCTACGGGTTCGAGCAGTACCGCCCCGGCCGCCAGGTCACCTGGGCCTTTCTCGACGGGCAGTGCGAGGACGGCTGGTGGTACGAGCGCGAACCGGCGCTGATCTGCTTCGTCTACGAAAACGAACCACAAGAGCAGTGCTGGACCTTCTACGACACCGGCAACGGGCTGCGGGCCACCTTCATGGGCGAGGAAGAGGGCGTAACGCTTTACGAGGCGCGCCGCTCAGCGCGCCCGCTGCTCTGCCTCGGCCCCGAGGTGGGGGCCTGAGGGCAGCTTGCACCATGCTGAAGCGGACCGGCCTGCCCGGTCCGGGAACGATCAGAACAACGAGCCCTGCCCCTCGGGCAGCCCGCCCTTTCCGCCCCGGCCCGGCTTGCGCGGTTGTGCGCCGGCCCGGCCCACCGCAATCCGGCCGTCGGCGAACTCGATCTCCAGCGCCGCGGCCTTGCGCGCGGCCTCGACCCCGGTGACGATCCGCCCGTCGCCGCGCACCACCGCATAGCCGCGCCTCAGCGTCTCGGTATAGCCCAGGCCCTGAAGCATCCGCGCCAGCGCCGACATCTTGTGGCGGCGCTGCTCCAGCCCGTGGCGGGCAGCAACGACGAAACGTGCCTGCAGGCGCTCCAGCTCGCGGGCCCGGCGCGTGATGTCGCGGCTCAGCAGCGCCGGTTTCAGCCGGGCGGCACGCTCGTCCAGGCGGGCGCGGGCCTCGCGCAGGCGGCGGCGCATGGTTTCGGGGCGGATGGCGGCGGCAGTTTCGCTCAGGTGCAGGCGTTTGTGCTGGGTGGCGGCGCGCAGGGCGGCGGGCAGGCGCTCGGCGGCACGGTCAAGCCGCTGGGCTGCCCCCTCCAGCAGCGTGGCCGGCCGCGGCAGGGCGCGCGACAGATCGCCCAGCCGCTGGCGGCGCTGGCCGATAGCCTGGCTCATGGCCCGCGACAGCCGCGCGCCCTGTTCCTCGACCCGGGCCAGAAGTTCCGTGCGCACCGGCACCGCCAGTTCGGCAGCCGCCGTGGGGGTGGGGGCGCGCATGTCGGCGGCAAGGTCGATGAGCGTGGTATCGGTTTCATGCCCCACCGCCGAGATCAGCGGAATCTCCGAATCCGCCGCCGCGCGCACCACCTCCTCTTCGTTGAAGCCCCACAGATCCTCCACCGAGCCGCCGCCGCGGGCCACGATGATCAGATCGGGGCGCGGGATCGCACCGCCCGGGGCCAGCGCGTTGAAGCCGCGGATGGCGCGCGCCACCTCCGGCGCGCAGGCCTGGCCCTGCACCGCCACCGGCCAGATCAGCACCCGGCGCGGGAAGCGGTCGCGCAGACGATGGAGGATGTCGCGAATCACCGCCCCCGAGGGTGAGGTCACCACCCCGATCACCTCCGGCAGCCAGGGCAGTTTCTTCTTGCGCTCGGGCGCGAACAGCCCCTCGGCGGCCAGCGCTTTCTTTCGCTTTTCCAGCATCGCCATCAGCGCGCCGGCGCCGGCGGGCTCGATGTTGTCGACCACCAGCTGGTATTTCGACTGCCCGGCGAAGGTGGTCATCCGCCCCGTGGCCACCACCTCCATGCCCTCCTCCGGCCGAATCGCCAGCCGCGCCACCTGCCCCTTCCAGCTGACCGCCGAAAGCACCGCGCGCTCATCCTTGAGGTCGAAGTAGAGATGCCCCGAACGGGCCAGCACCACCCGGCCCACCTCGCCGCGCACCCGCACATGGCCGAATTCGCCCTCGATCAGGCGCCTGACCTTGCCCGACAGCTCCGAGACGGTGAATTCATGGGCATTCGCGCCGGGGCCTGCCTGTTCGAGAAGATCGCTCATGGGATGCCTTGTGCTGCTGTCCGCCCGACCTTAGAACGCGCGCAGATGAAGGCCAAGCGGGGGATTGCGGCATGAACATCCTTATCCTGGGCGGCGGCGGGCGCGAACACAGCCTTGCCTGGGCAGTCAAGCAGAACCCCAAGTGCGACCGGCTGGTGGTGGCGCCGGGCAATGCCGGGATCGCCGAAATCGCCGAATGCGCCAGCTTCGACATCAACGACGGCGGGCAGGTGGTGAATTTCGCCGAGGAAAACGCCATCGACTTCGTGATCGTCGGCCCCGAGGCGCCCCTGGCCGCAGGGGTGGCCGACCGGCTGCGCGATGCCGGCATCGCGGTGTTCGGCCCCGGGCGCGAGGCGGCGCGGCTGGAGGCATCGAAGGGCTTCACCAAGGAAATCTGCGATGCCGCCGGGGTGCCCACCGCGGCCTGGGCCCGCTTCGACGCCCCGCAACCCGCGAAGGACTACATCCGCGCCCGGGGCGCGCCGATCGTGGTCAAGGCCGACGGGCTGGCCGCCGGCAAGGGGGTGATCGTGGCCATGGACGAGGCCACCGCGCTGGCCGCCGTTGACGAGATGTTCTCGGGCGCCTTCGGAGACGCCGGGGCGGAAGTGGTGATCGAGGAGTTCATGGAAGGGGAAGAAGCCAGCTTCTTCGTGCTGTGCGACGGCGAGGATGTGCTGCCCATCGGCACCGCGCAGGACCACAAGCGCGTGGGCGAGGGCGACACCGGCCCCAACACCGGCGGCATGGGCGCCTATTCGCCGGCCCCGGTTCTGGACGGCGAGGTGGCGCAAAGGGCGCTGGAGCGGATCATCCGCCCCACCGTGGCCGAGATGGCCCGGCGCGGCACACCCTATCAGGGGGTGCTCTATGCCGGGCTGATGATCCGGGACGGCGAACCGCGGCTGGTGGAATACAACGTCCGCTTCGGCGACCCGGAGGCCCAGGTGCTGATGATGCGCCTCGGCGCCCAGGCGCTGGACCTGATGCAGGCCTGCGCCGAGGGCCGGCTGGCCGAGGCCCGCGTCAACTGGGCCGAGGACCACGCGATCACCGTGGTGATGGCGGCAAAGGGCTATCCGGGGGCTTTCGAAAAGGGCTCGGAGATCCGCGGCCTCGAGGCGCTGCCCGAGGACAGCCGCAACATGGTGTTCCACGCCGGCACCGCGCGCGCCGAGGGGCGGCTGGTTGCCGCAGGTGGGCGGGTGCTCAACGTCACCGCGCGCGGCGATTCCCTTGGCGAGGCGCGCAAGCGGGCCTATGCGATGGTGGATGCGATCGACTGGCCCGAGGGCTTCTGCCGGCGCGACATCGGCTGGCGGGTGCTGGGCTGAGGCCGGTCAGCTGCTGCCCGCACCGGGGGCGCTGCCCCCGGCCCCCCGGAGTATTTTCCGACAGAAGAAGATCAGGGGTGCTTGCAGGCCATGGCGCGGGCGAAGGAGCCCTCCCCCCGGATCGGGCCGAGCCTGCGCGGGATCGGGACGATGCCCGAGAACGTCACGGCGAAGAGATTCTGCCAGCCGGCATCGGCCACGATCATCTCCGGCCCCTGCCCGCAATCGCGGATGCCGCCCGAGATCTCGGGCTCTCCGATCCGGTGATTGGTGTAGCCGGGAAGCTCGGCCACCGGAACCAGTTCCCCGCCTTCCCGGTAGCGCCAGATGCGGATGATCTTCGCCAGGTGCGGGCGGTCCACATAGGCGATCTCCACCTGCCCGTCGCCGTCGAGGTCAGCCACACCCAGCGGCGCCAGCCAGCGGTTGGTGCGGCCGATGAAGGGGGTGGCCGCCATCAGGCCGCTTTCATCGTAAAGCGCCAGCCGCGCGCCCTTCTCAAGGTCGGTTTCCACAACCATGACCACCGGCCCGGCCCGATCGGGCAGCTCGATCAGCCGCGGGGCGGTATCCTCGAAGACGCGGTTTTCCGGCAGGCGGATGGTCAGGGTGCGGATGTGGGGCCCGCCCTGGCAGCCGGTGCAGGTATCCACCGTCAGCTCCAGGGCGCCCCACTCGACGTTGTCGCCGAGAATGCCGTGATCGTAGCGGGTGGTAGGCTCGGTATAGCGGGCCTGAAGGATGATGTCGGGCGGGGTGGCGGCGGCGGCCGTTGCCAGGGCGACAAGGGCGGCAAGCGCGGCGAAGGCCCGCCCGGCGTGCATCAGATCTGCTTTTCGGGCAGGTGCACCACCAGACCGTCCAGCTCGTCCGTCACCTTGATCTGGCAGGTCAGGCGCGAGCGCACCGGATCCGGCTGCCAGGCGAAATCGAGCATGTCCTCCTCCATCGCGTCCTTCTGCGGGACTTTCCCGACCCATGCCTCGTCCACATAGACATGGCAGGTCGAACAGGCACAGGCACCGCCGCAATCGGCCTCAATGCCGGGAACGCCGTTGTCGCGCGCCCCTTCCATCACCGTCTTGCCGCTGGGCACATCGACCACATGTCTGGTGCCGTTGTGCTCGATATAGGTAATTTTCGCCATTCAGGTTTCCTCACTTTTCCGAACGGGATGTAGGATATGGCGGCGGAATTTGCCAGCCCCTGCGGGGCGGCCACGCGAAGCCGTGATGAGAGTGCGAGGGGGGCACGCGGGCACGAGGGGGCGGGGCGCACCCGGCGGGCTTTGCGAGAGGGGGGAAAACCGTTATCTTGCGGCAAAACCGCCCCCCGGGGCACCGGGCAGATCGAGCAGCATGAAGAGATCACATCTGAATACGGGGCTGGTCCTCCTTGCGCTTGTGCTCGCCGCCTGCAACGTGGCGGCCAACGGCCCGCAGGACGAGGCGCCCCCCCCGGCCCCTGCCCCGACCGCCCCCGAGGCGCGAAGCGACGCCCCCGCCATGGCGGGCTTCTGCCGGGCCACCGACATCACCCCGGCGGTCATCGAATCGGTCTCCGAGCAGGTGCTGGTGGCGCCGGCCGTCGTCAACCCCGACGGCACCATCGCCAGCCCCGCCAGATACCGCACCGTGACCCGCCAGGTGATCACCCGCGAGCGGCAGGAGATCACCTTCCGCACCCCCTGCCCCGAGGTCATGGACACCGCCTTCATCGCCTCGCTGCAACGGGCCCTGAAGGCCCGCGGATTCTACTCCGGGCCGACCACGGGGCGGCTGGACAAGGCCACCCGGCGCGCCATCCGCGGCTTTCAGGTGCAATACGGGCTGGACAGCGCCATCCTGTCGCTGGAAAGCGCGCGCCGGCTGGGGCTGGTGGTCGCCGAAATAGCGGAGGAAAACGCCCGCGGCCGAAGCTGAAAAGGGCGCCCGCGGGCGCCCTTTTCCCTGTCAGCGGCGGTGCGCGCCTACTCGATGGAAAGCGCCACGAAGCGCGGCTCGCCGCCACGGCGCACCAGCAGCAGGATCGACCGGCGGCCGGCGTCGCGCACCTCGGCGATGCGCTCTTCAAGCTCGCGGATCGTCGTCACCTTCTTCTGGCCGGCCTCGGTGATCACGTCGCCGGCGCGCAGGCCCTTGTCGCGGGCCTCGCTGTCCTCCTCGACGGACATCACCACCAGGCCGCTGGCCGAAGCCCCGAGGCCAAGCTGGTCGCGCAGCTCGTCGGTCATTTCCGACAGCGTCATGCCCAGCACTTCCTTCTCGACCGGGCCGGTATCGGGCGCACCAAGCTGGCCTGCGGCCTCGGCGTCCTCGCGCCGGCCGAGGGTCACCATGAACGTCCGGGTCTTGCCGTCGCGGAACACCACCACCGGCACCGTCTTGCCCACTTCCGCATCGCCGACGATGCGCACCAGTTCGCGGGTATCGGCCACCTCCCGGCCATCGAAGGAAAGGATCACGTCGCCGGGCTCGATCCCGGCCTTCTTCGCCGGTCCGTCGGGCACATCCGTCACCAGCGCACCCGCAGTGGTGTCGAGCCCGATCGCATCGGCGATTTCTCCGGTCACGTCCTGGATGCGCACGCCCAGCCAGCCGCGGCGGGTTTCGCCGAACTCCTTGAGCTGGGTGATCACCTTGGACACCACGTTCGAGGCCATGGAGAAGCCGATGCCGATCGAGCCGCCGTTGGGCGAGAGAATCGCGGTGTTCACCCCGATCACCTCGCCGTCCATGTTGAACAGCGGCCCGCCCGAGTTGCCGCGGTTGATGGCGGCGTCGGTCTGGATGAAGTCGTCATAGACGCCTGACAGCTCGCGGTTGCGAGCCGAGATGATCCCGGCGGTCACCGAGAAGCCCTGCCCCAGCGGGTTGCCCACCGCCAGAACCCAGTCGCCCACGCGCATCACGTCGCTGTCGCCGAAGCTCACGAAGGGCAGCGGTTCGTCGCTTTCGACCTTGAGCAGCGCCAGATCGGTGGTCTTGTCGGTGCCGACGATCCTGGCCGGCAGCTCGCCGCCGCCGTAGAACTCGATCATGATCTCGTCGGCGCCTTCGATCACGTGATTGTTGGTGACGATATAGCCGTCCTGAGAGATCAGGAAGCCCGAGCCCAGCGCCTGAGAGCGGCGCGGCCGGGGCTGGCCGTCGGGCAGACGGTCCATGAAATCGCGGAAGAAATCCTCGAAGGGCGAGCCCTCGGGCACCATCGGCCCCTGGCCGGCGGGCGCCTCGATGGTGGTAGTGGTGGTGATGTTAACCACCGCCGGGCTGACCTTCTCGGCCAGATCGGCAAAGCTTTCGGGGGCCACCTGGGCCGCCGCCGAAAGTGCCTGCGCCAGGCTGAACGCCAAGCCGAAGACAAGTGCCCAGAAAAGCCGGGCGGCGTTTCCGGCGCGTTCACGAAGGGGTGGGGCCTGGAGTGTCACTGCTTCCTCCTTTGAGATATCCGGCCCTGTGGCCGGTCAGCGGGATTGAACTTGCCTCCAAGATAGGCGCGGGCGCAACCAACACAAAGCCGCGGCCGGGCATATCAAGTGGTTGTGAAAAAACTGACGATTCCCGTCCCCAGCCTAACCCGGCAGGCTGCGCGAAAGCCAGACCAGCAGCACCCCCAGCGCCAGCGCCCCCAGCCCGATGTTGCGCCGGGTTTCCACCGGCAGGCGGCGCAGCACCTCGAGCAGGTCCTCCAGACGCGAAGGGGCCAGTGCGAACACCAGCCCCTCCACGCACAGTACCAGGCCGATGGCCAGAAGGATGGTGCTCATCTTTCCGGTGCAACGGTCGAGAAGTAATCGAAGAACTCGCTGTCGGGCGGGATCACCAGCGTGGTGTTGTCCGTCCCGAAGGCGCGATCATAGGCCGTCAGCGAGCGGTAGAACTCGAAGAACTCGCGATCCTGCCCGAAGGCCTCGGCGAAGATCCGGTTGCGCTCGGCATCGGCCTCGCCGCGGATGATATCGGCGTTCTTCCTGGCATCCGAGACCAGCTCCACCACCGTGCGGTCCGCCTGGGCGCGGACCCGCTGCGCGGCTTCCTTGCCTCGGGCGATCTCGTCGGCGGCCTCGCGTTCGCGCTCGGCGCGCATCCGCGAGAAGGTGGCCTCGAGGTTCTGGGCCGGCAGGTTGGTCTGCTTGAGGCGCACGTCCACCACCTCGACCCCCAGCGGCAGCGCCAGTTCGCGGGCCTGATCGCGGATCCGCGCCATCAGCACCGACCTCTCGGCCGAAAGGATGGTGTCGGACGTCACCTGATCGGAGCCCAGCACCTCGCGCACCTGGGCCTTCAGGATGGCGTCAAGCCGAGATTCCGCCGCCGGGATGCCGCCCACGCCCACCGCCTGGCGGAACTGGACCACATCGTTGATCCGGAAACGCGCAAAGGCGTCGACCACGAGCCGGCGGTCATCGGCCGGGGTGACCTCGATTTCCTGGGTGTCGAGCGACAGGATCCGGGCGTCGTAGCGCACCACCTCCTGAATCAGGGGGATCTTGAAGGACAGGCCCGGTTCGGTCTTCACCGCCTTGATCTGGCCGAACTGCAGAACCAGGGCCTTCTCGCGTTCGTCCACCACGAAGACCGCTGAAAGCAGCGCCGCGATAACAACCACCAGCGCCGGAAGGATTATCGTTGTCTTGCGCATCAGTTGCTCTCCCCTGCGGCCACGGCCGGACGGCGCAGCTCGTTGAGCGGCAGATAGGGCACCACGCCCTGCCCGTCGCCCTGCTGCTCGATGATCACCTTGTCGATCCGTCCGAAGACCTGTTCCATGGTTTCCAGATACAGGCGCTTGCGGGTCACCACCGGCGCGTCCTTGTACTCTCTCAGCACGGCGAGGAAGCGGCTGGCTTCACCCTCGGCCTCGTTGACCACACGGGCACGGTAGCCCT